>NZ_QETL01000031.1:0-38424 GCF_003105135.1 Stenotrophomonas sp. SPM
GTGGTCCCGTGAGCGCCGGGCCATGGCCGGGGTGGGCGGGTGGGGCGGCCTTACGCCGCCATCGCCACCTTGCGCAGGCGGTCCAGCACGAAGTCGGCCAGCTCGTGCGGCGAGTACTTGGCCACGAAGGCGTTGGCGCCCACGCGCTCCACCATCGCATTGTTGAATACGCCGGACAGGGAGGTGTGCAGCAGCACATACAGCCCGGACAGGCCGGCGTGGCGCCGGATTTCCGTCGTCAGCGTATAGCCGTCCATGGCCGGCATCTCGATGTCCGAGATAACCATGGCGTAGCGGTCGGCCGGGTTTTCGCCCGAGGCGTGGATCTGCAGCAGGTGGTCCAGCGCCTGCTTGCCATCTGACAGCAGGGTGGCGCCCACCCCCAGCTGGTCCAGCACGCTGCGGATCTGCTGGCGGGCCACGCGCGAGTCGTCCACCACCAGCACTTGCAGCTGCGGAGCGTCGGCCGGCATGGCCATGGTCGGGTCCAGCACTGCCTCGCCACGGATCTGGGCGATATCGGCCAGCACGCTTTCCACGTCGATCACCTGGATCAGCTCGCCCTGGAAGCGGGTCACAGCGGTCAGGTAGCTCGATTCTGCGCCCAGCTCCGGCGGCGGGTGGATGTCCTCCACCGCGATGTTGACGATGCGCTCGACCCCGCTCACCAGGAAGCCCTGGATCGAGCGGTTGAACTCGGTCACCACCAGGTAGCCGGGGGCGGTGTCCGCGTCCGGCTCACGCTCGGGGTGGCCGATGGCCAGGCCCAGATCCAGCACCGGCACCGAGCGGCCACGCACGTCGGCCACGCCGGCGAACTGGCCTGGCAGGCCGGGTACCTGGAAGAGCTCCGGGCGGCGCAGGACTTCCTGTACCTTGAAGACGTTGACGCCAAAAAGCTGACGTCCGCCGAGACGGAACAGCAGCAGCGCCAGGCGATTGTGGCCGGCCAGTCGGGTCCGCTGGTCGATCCGGTTGAGCAGGTCATGGGACATGGCTGCAGTATCGGCGTGGGGGCGGCCGAACTTGAGGGCGCCGTGTCGCCCGCGATGCCTTTTGTAGGGTCGACCGCTCTATTTGTGGAATCGGGCCATGCTCGACTGGCATTTTTGTCCAAAGCAGTCGAGCACGGCTCGACCCTACAAGAGCCTCTGGCACGCCACTTGCACGCACCCGGCCAGGTCTTACCGAACAGGAGGCGCCATGCGCCGGATCACATCTCTATTGGCCATCGCCCTGGCGATTGCCTCGCCATGGGCGGCCGCCACCGACTGGCAGCCGGTCGCCAGCATCCGCACGGCCGCGCTGTCGACCTTGCCAGCCGGCGCTGAGGGCGAGGCCGTGGTGGCCGATGCAATGCGCCTGCCGCGATGCGGGTCTGCGCTGCAGGTGCAGCCCACCGCCAACACCACGGTGGAGGTCAGCTGCCCCGATGCCGGCGGCTGGCGCCTGTTCGTACCGGTGAAGGTGCGCCGCAACCAGGCCGTGCTGGTGCTCACCCGCGGCATTGCCACTGGAGAAACCCTGGCCGCGGCCGATATCAGCACTGCCCAGCGTGATGCCGCACGGATTGCCGGGGCTGTGCTGTCTGATCCCGCTGCGGCGGTCGGTCGCATTGCCCGTCGGCCCCTGCAGGCCGGAAGCCTGCTGTCGGCCAACGACCTGGTCACCGAGCGTCTCATCAGACGAGGAGACAATGTGGCCCTGGTGTCGCGGCGCGGTTCGGTCGAGGTGCGCATTGCCGGCCGGGCGATGGGCGATGCGGGCGAGAACGACCGTGTTTCGGTAGAGAACCTGTCCTCCCGCCGCATCGTGCAGGGGACCGTGGACGCCCATGGTGACGTAATCGTGGCGCGTTGAAAAAGTAAGAGATTTCCCTAAAGATCACGGCCCAGCGGCCGTTATCCCTTGTGAACGGCAACTCCAGGACACCCCATGAGCCAGAAAATCGACGGCAACCTGCAGGTCCCCCAGGCACTGCGCAGCGTGACGACCCCGGCCACCAAGCCCGGCGTCAGCGGCGATGCACCGGCGCGCCCGGTGGAGGCTGCGGACAGCCTGCGCCTGACCGGCGAGGCCACCAACCTGCAGGCGCTCGAGCGTGAGCTGAGCACCGCCCCGGCCATCGACACCCAGCGTGTCGCCGCCGTGCGCGAGTCGCTGCAGAACGGCAGCTACAAGATCAATCCGGACGCGATCGCATCGCGCATGCTCGAACTGGACCAGCAGCTGCAGGGATGACCGCGGCGATGAGTGAACATCTTCAGCGACTTGCCCAGGCTCTGGATGTCGAACATCAGGCCCTGGTCGAGCACGACGTGCACGCGCTGATCCGCGCGACCGGCGCCAAGCTGGAAGCACTGCGCGCCCTGGACTCCACCCCGCCGGTGGGCGAGGGCGAGCAGCTGCAGGCGCTGGCCGAGCGCAACCGCGCCAATGGCGTGCTGCTGTCGCGCCGCCGCCGCGAGGTGGACTGGGCGCTGCGCCAGCTCGGCCGCACCGAGGCATCCTCCTCGTACGACGCCAAGGGCCAGGCCCACACGGTCAACGCACGCCGGCCACTGGCCGTCGCCTGATCGACCCACCGGCGGCCGGCAGCAGCCGGTGGGCTGCTGCGCTGGCGCGGCAGCGCGTATATTGGGCGCCTGTTCGCAAGCCCTCGAGTCGCCGTGTCCGCCGCCAACGTTCTGGTTACCGCCCCCCTTCCGCCGCAGCCGGTGCTGCAGGCCCTGCTGGAGCGCGTGCGCGAAGGCATGCTGCTGTTCACCGAAGACGGGCAGGTCGCCCTGGCCAATCCGGCCGCACAGAATCTGCTGGGCAGCAACGAGACCACCGGCCCCGCGCCGTTGCGCCTGCGTGAGCTGCTGCCGCCGGATGCGCTGGAGCAGGCGCGCCTGCACGGTCAGTGGAATGGCAGCCTGCCGGTCGGCGAGGGCGTGGTCATCGCCCACCTCTACCATCACGGCCAGCCTGGCAGCGGCCACTACCTGGCACTGTTCCGTCCCATCGAGGGTCAGGAGGACTACGAGCGCGAGCTGCAGCAGCGCCATGCCGAACTCCGCCAGGCCTACCTGCGCCTCAACGGCACCCAGGAAAAGCTGCTGCAGTCGGAAAAGATGGCCTCCATCGGCCAGCTCGCCGCCGGCGTTGCCCACGAGATCAACAACCCGATCGGCTACGTGCACTCCAACCTGGGCAGCCTGCAGGAATATCTGCGCAGCCTGTTTACCGTCATCGAAGCATACGAGCGGGCCCTGCGCGCGCCGGATCCGAAGGCGCTGATCCCGGAAATCGACGATATCCGTGACCGCCTGGACAT
Source organism: Stenotrophomonas sp. SPM (assembly GCF_003105135.1). Taxonomy (NCBI): domain Bacteria; kingdom Pseudomonadati; phylum Pseudomonadota; class Gammaproteobacteria; order Lysobacterales; family Lysobacteraceae; genus Stenotrophomonas; species Stenotrophomonas sp. SPM. Next base: position 3,320 of record NZ_QETL01000031.1, read on the forward strand.
CGATTTCATCAGCCGCGACCTGCCGCAGTTGATGGCGGAGTCGCGCGAGGGCATCGAGCGGGTGACCCGCATCGTGCGCGACCTGAAGGACTTCTCGTATTCCGGCCGCGACGAGTCGTGGAAGCTGGTGGACCTGCATTCCGGCCTGGAATCGACCATCAACATCATCTGGAACGAGCTCAAGTACAAGGTCACCCTGCACCGCGAGTTCGGCCAGCTGCCGCTGGTGGAGTGCCTGCCTTCGGAACTGAACCAGGTCTACATGAACCTGCTGCTCAACGCCGGCCATGCCATCGCCGAGCGCGGCACCATCACCGTGCGCACCGGCGTGGACGGCGACACGGTCTGGGTGGAGTTCGAGGACACCGGTGGCGGCATCTCGCCGGAACTGCGCCAGCGCATTTTCGATCCGTTCTTCACCACCAAGCCGGTGGGCAGCGGCACCGGCCTGGGCTTGTCGATCTCCTACAGCATCATCAACAAGCACCACGGCCGCATCGACCTGGACAGCACACCCGGCGTCGGCTCGCGCTTCCGCGTGGTGCTGCCGATCAAGCAGCCGCGCTGACCTCGTTTCTGTAGAGTCGAGCCATGCTCGACTGCTTTTTGCCGTAGTCGAGCATGGCTCGACTCTACAGGCGGGTTAACGCAGCGGCGAGCGATCCTCGCCGGCATCCGCCGCTTCCACCGCCGTCGGCCCGGCATTGCTGCGCCGCTGTTCCTCGTACGTACGGAACGCCTGGTGGATGTGCTTGCGCAGCTCATCGTCGTTCCAGGGCTTGGTCAGGAAGCGGTAGATCGCGCCGCGGTTGATCGCATCGGTCACCGTGTTCAGATCGGTGTAGCCGGACAGCACCAGGCGGATCGTGTCCGGGTACAGCATCTTCACCCGGCCCAGGAACTCGGTGCCGCTCATGTCGCTCATGCGCTGGTCGGACAGGATCACCTGCACGTCGTTGATCGCCAGCAGGTCGAACGCATCGCGCACGTTGCCGGCGGCCAGGATGCGGTAGCCGTCGCGACGGAACAGGCGCACCAGCGAGCGCAGCACGTTCTCCTCGTCGTCCAGCAGCAGCAGGGTGCGGTCCGGGCGGGTTTCGGCGAAAGCTTCCGGCCGCAAGTAACGGCGGCGCAGGGTCATGCCGGCCGCATCGGCCGACATCGGCTCGCCGAACAGGTAACCCTGGAACACGTCGCAGTCGTTGCGACGCAGGAAGCCCAGCTGTGCCTGCGACTCGACGCCGTTGGCAATCACCGTCATGCCCAGCTGGTGGCCCATGGCGATGATCGCGCGGGCGATGGCGGCCTCGCGGTTGCCTGCCGGCGCGCTCTTGATGAAGCTGCGGTCGATCTTCAGCTTGTCCACCGGGTAGCGCACCAGCGCACTGAGGCTGGAATCGCCGGTGCCGAAGTTGTCAAGGCTCAGACTGATGCCTTCGTTGCGCAGGTTGGCCAGGGTCTCGTGGACGAAGTTGACGTTGTTGGTCAGCGCGCTTTCGTTGATCTCCAGTGTCAGCATCTGCGCCGGCACGCCCGCGGCCTGGATCAGCCCCATCACCTCGGCGAAGAAGTTCGGACGCAGCAGCTGCAGGGTCGACACGTTCACCGCGATGGTGAAGTCATCGAAGCCCTGGTCGCGCCACAGACGCGCCTGCTTCAGTGCGCCTTCCAGCACCCAGGTGCCGATCTGCACGATGATGCCGAGGCGCTCGGCGGTGCGCATGAAGCGCTCCGGCACCAGCATGCCCAAGGTCGGTGACTGCCAGCGCAGCAGCGCCTCCATGCCCACAACGTGGCCATCGCGGGCGCTGACCAGCGGCTGGTAGCGCAGCTTCAGTTCGCCGTTGGGGATCGCATCGACGATCTGGCGGGCGATGATGCTCTCGCTGTGCGCGCTCGGCGGGGTGTCCACCGCGTGGATGCGCACCGCATTGCCGCCTTCGCGGGCGGCTTGGTACAGTGCATCCTCGGCGTGGTCGAGCAGGCGCGAGGCGTTGCTGGCGTGCTCCGGGCACAGGCTCACGCCCAGCTTGCCGGTCATGAACAGCGTGTACGGCAGCACCGACAGCGGCAGCTCCATCTGCTGGCGGATCTCTTCGGCGAAGTCTTCCGGCAGCGGCAGGTCGGCGGTGCGTGGCACGGCCAGCAGGAATTCATCGCTGCCGTGGCGCCACAGTTTGCCGCGGCCGCGCAGGTAGGACTGCAGGCGCTGGGCGACCAGCACCAGCGCCTGGTCGCCGACCTCGGCACTCATGTTTTCGTTGACCGATGCGAAGTGGTCGATATCCACGTGCATCAGCATCAACGGGGTGCCGCCGGAGGCGGCTTCGGTGACCATGGCCTGCAGCTCGGGGTTGCCGGCACCCAACCGATCGGGGGCGTCGTCAATGCTGACAGGGGGCATGTTGGGGTTCCACATGGCTCAGTGTTCCGGGGAATCAGCGGCGGTCGCAGTGACCGCCTGGTAAGGAAGATGGACGTCGACGAGCGTACCGGCGCCGTGCGCCGACTCGATGCGGACATTGCCGCCGACGCTCTGCGCACGCTCGCGCATCACGATCAGGCCCAGGCCGCGCGGGCCGTTCGGGTCGAAACCCTCGCCGTCATCGCGGATCAGCAGGTGCAGGCCGCGCTGGTCGACATCGCGCAGCTGCAGCTGCACCTGGCTGGCACGGGCGTGGCGCAGCACGTTGGTCAGGCTTTCCTGGGCGATGCGGAAACAGGCCTGTTCGATGCTGTTGTCCGGGCGCGAGGGCAGGGTGTCGATCTCGGCCAGCAGCTCCACCGGCGAGGAACGGAACAGCACCCGTGCCTGCCAGCTCAGTGCCGCCTCCAGGCCCAGGGCGTCCAGCTGCGGCGGGCGCAGCAGGGTGGAGATGTCGCGCAGCTTGGCCACGGTGGTGTCGGCCAGGCTGACGATCTGCGCCAGGTCTTCGCTGCGGCGTCGTGCGTCTGCTTCATCCTGAGCGGCGTAGGCGGAGAGCTTGATGGCGGTGATGGCCTGGCCGATGTCATCGTGCAGGTCGCGCGAGATGGCGCGGCGCTCGTCCTCCTGCAGTGAGAACAGACGGCCGGCCATGGCCTGCAGTTCGCGGTTGCTGGTTTCCAGCGCGGTGCGCGTGCGCTCGGATTCGGTCAGGTCACGCACGATCAGCAGCTTGCAGTCGCGGCCGCCGTAGCGCACTTCGCCCACCGCCAAGCCGGCGTGGAAGCGGCGGCCATCGGCGCGCTGCATCACCAACACGCTGTTGTGCCCGGGGCTGTGCTGCGGTTGGCCGGCGCGCAGCTGCAGGCGCACCCGGTCCAGCTCCGCCGGGTCCACCAGCGCATCCAACGGCTCGCCCAGCAAGGTCTGGCTGCCATAGCCGAACAGGGCCGCGGCCCAGGCGTTGGCGTACAGCACGTGCTCGTCGGACAGGATCACCACGCCGTCGGGGAGCACCCGCACCAGCTCGCGGAACTGCTCCTCGCGTTCACGCAGCAGGCGCCGCGACTGTTCGCGCTCGGTCACGTCCTGCAGAGTGCCCAGCACCCGCTCGCGGCCGGCCTCGTCCGTGCCACAGGCTGCGCGCAGGTGCACCATCAGGGTACGGCCATCCATCGACAGCACGGGCAGCAGCACATCCACCTGCAGCCTGGGGTCGGTGCACAGCTCGGCCAGCAGCTGCTCGGTCTGCGCGGCCGTGGTCGGATCGGCCGGCACCAGCAGCTCATCGAAACGATGCCAGCGCCGTGCCTCGGGCGGGCGGCGGCCCAGCAGGCGGTACACCTGGCTGGAGTAGCGGCCGAGGCCGCTGGAAGGGTCCAGCTCCCAAGCGCCGATGCGGGCCAGCTCGTGTGCCTCTTCCACGCGGGCCAGGGCCTGGTCGCGGCGCAGCTGGGCCAGGTCCTCGGCGGTGCGGTCGATGGCGATCAGCAGTCGGGCGTTGTGGCCGTCGTAGTCGATCGCGTTCGAGCGCAGTTCCATCTGCCGGCGGCTGCCATCGCGCAGCTGCAGCGGGGTGCGCAGCACGCAGATCTGCTCGGGCGCCTCGCGGATCGCCTCCAGCTTGTTCTGCAAAATCAGCCTGTCGCCGGGCGGCCACAGCACGTCGATGGTCTGCTCCAGCAGCGCGTCGCGCTCCCAGCCGAAGGCCAGGCAGGCGGCCGGGTTGGCGTCGAGGATGGCCAGGCTGTCCAGGTCGTAGACCAGGATCGGCCCGGGGTTGCCCTCGAACATCTGCCGCAGGCGCAGCTCCGAGCCCTGCAGGCGCGCATGGGTGCGCAGCACGTGTTCGGCCAGGGGGCGCAGCAGAAGGTACAGCAGGCCGGCGCTGGCAAAGGCGAAGAAGGCGTCCTTCACGGTCTGCCAGAACGCCAGTTGCCGCGGGTCCGACATCAGTGCCGCCATGGCGCCATCGGTGGCGACCATCCAGGCCAGTGCCAGCATCAGATAGGTCAGCACCACCCGACGACGGTCACGACCCAGCGCCTTCGCCATCTGCGGGTCGGGAGCGGGGGCGGTGCCGGTCGGTTCTGCGGGCATGGACAGGGCAGGGGGAGGGGGCGCCAGCCATATTAACGCGCGACCGCGTGCAGGCACTCAATTATCCGCCGGAGGCGCCGTTAACCACTGCGTGCCCCGCTGTCGGGCGCGCCATTCCGGAGCAAGATCGCGTGGACCAAGGGATCATCGCCAGCCTGCTGCAGCATCCGCTTGCCTCGGCGCTGGTCATCGTCGACCGTGGCGGCCGTCCGCTTGCAGCCAACCCGGCCGCGCGCGAACACGGCCTGCCGGCGACGGTGGCCGCCTACGCGCCGATGCTGGAGGACCTGCGCCTGCTGGCGGCCGACGGTGGCATCGTCGCCTGCACCCTGCCGGGTGGTCCGCGCGGCCACTACGACGGCTACCTGCGCGCCGTGCACGATGGCAGCGGCAACCTGCTGGCCTTCACCCTCAGCGTGCCGGAGCCGGTGCCGGTCGATGCCGGTGGCCGTTGGGAGCTGGCGCTGGAAAGCGCCGGCCACAGCCTGTGGGACTGGGACATTCCCAGCGACCGGGTGGTACGGACACCTTCGCTTGTGGAAGAGACCGCCAACAACATCATTTCCCGCGTCCACGGCGATGACCTGGCCGACATGCGTGCGGCGCTGGACGAGCACCTGCGCGGCCACAGCGAGCAGTACAGCGCCCAGTTCCGCTTCCGCCAGGAGGATGGCCAGTGGCGCTGGGTGCTCGACCGCGGTCGCGTGGTTGCACGTACCGCCGATGGGCAGCCGCTGCGCATGGTCGGCACCCATACCGACATCGAGCAGCAGAAGCAGCTGGAAGCGCTGCTGCAGGAACAGCAGCTGCACCTGAGCGAGGCCCAGCGCATCGCCAGCATGGGCAGCTGGTCGTTCGATCCCACCAACCACCGGTTCTGGTGGTCGCCCGAGCTGCGCTCGCTGCTGGCCCTGGCACCCGGCGAAGTGCCCGGCCAGCGGCGCTGGCTGAAGCAGCTGCACCCGCGCTCACGCGGCGCGCTGCGTGCGGCGTGGCGCCGGCTGTGGCGCGACGGCCGTGCCGCCAACCTGGAACTGGAACTGACCCGCGGCAGCGAGCCGTCCCAGCACCTGCGCCTGTGGATGCAGCCGCTGCTGGACATGGATGGCCATCCCAAGCGCCTGCTGGGCCAGGTGCAGAACATCACCGAACAGCACCAGACCGATGCACTCATCCGCTGGCGCACCGAACTGCTGAACCGTGTCTCCGCGCTGGGCCGCATCGGCGGCTGCGAGATCGAGGTCAGCACCCGGCACATGCAGTGGACCGAGGAGTGCTATCGCATCCACGGCCTGCGCAAGGAGCCGATCACCCTGGACCAGGCGCTGGCGCTGTACACCGAAGATTCGCGCGCGCACTTCGAAGCCGCGCTGCTGCGTATCGCTGGCGGCGGCCTGCCCGAACAGCTGGACCTGTGCTTTTACCGCCAGTCCGGCCTGCGCGTGTGGGTGCAGGTGTTGATTGAACTGGACCGCCGCGACGGCCTGCCGCCGCGCTTCGTGGTCCTGTTCCGTGACATCACCCGCGAGCGCGAAGCCAATGAGCGCATCGAGCTGCTGGCCCACTACGACCTGCTGACCGGCCTGCCCAACCGCGTGTTGCTGGGCGAGCAGACCGCCGAGGCCATCGAGGAGGCCCGCGACCGCGGCACCTCGCTGGCGATGCTGTTCATCGATCTCGATGGCTTCAAGAACATCAACGACAGCTTCGGCCACGCCACCGGCGATGCACTGCTGAAGGCCGCAGCCACCCGCCTGCACCAGAACCTGCGCAACAACGATCTGTTCGGCCGCTTCAGCGGCGACGAATTCATCGTGGTGCTGCGCGACCTGGCCGAGCCGGAGGATGCCGGCCACGTGGCGCGCAAGCTGATCGGCTCGCTGGCCGAGCCGCTGCGTCGCGGTGACACCGTGCTAAAGGTCGGCGCCAGCGTGGGCATCGCCATGCTGGGCGACAGCCAGACCGATTTCGACTCCCTGCTGCGTGCCGCCGACGCGGCGATGTACGCGGCCAAGGAAGCCGGGCGCAACACGTATCAGTACTACAGCCAGGACGCCCTGGCGCGCATCCAGCGCCGGCTGGAGATCGAGCACGGCCTGCACGGTGCCATCGAACGTGAGGAGTTCAGCCTGGCCTACCAGCCGCTGCTGCACGCCCACCATGGTGAGCCGCCGGCCATCGAAGCGCTGCTGCGCTGGCATCGCCCCGGCGTGGGCTACTGCAGCCCGGCCGAGTTCATTCCCATTGCCGAGAAGTGCGGCGAGATCGTCCGCATCGGCGACTGGGTGCTGTCCGAAGCCTGCCGCCAGGCGGCAGCGTGGGATCGTGCCGGCCTGCGTTTTGAGCGCATTGCGGTGAACGTCTCGGCCGTGCAGTTGCGTGACCGTGGGTTCGCCGAGCGCGTGATCGAGATCTGCCACGCCCATGGCTGGCCGCCGCAGCGGCTCGAGCTAGAACTGACCGAATCGGCGTTGATCCGTGACACCGACATCCTGCGCCACTGTTTCGACGTACTGGAACGCCATGGCGTGCCGCTGGCGGTGGATGACTTCGGCACCGGCTTCTCCAACCTGCATTACCTCAACCGCTTCCCGGTGGGGCGCCTGAAGATCGACCGCAGTTTCGTGCAGGGCATGCTGCACGACACGGGCACGGCCGAAGTCACCCAGGCCATCGTCCACCTGGGCCACGCACTGGGCATGAAGGTGGTGGCCGAGGGCGTGGAAACGCACCAGGAAGAAGACATGCTGCGCCGGCAGGGCTGCGACGAGATCCAGGGCTACCTGTACTCGCGCCCGCTCAGCCCGCGCGACCTGGCGCTGTGGCTGCGCCAGCAGCACACCACCCCGGAAGTCGCCCTGGCCCGATAGCCCCGGTAGGTGCTGACCGTTGGTCGGCACCGATGCTCGCACTCGCGACCATCCACGCATGGCGTGGATCTACTGAGGGTCGACGAACCGTCGTGGGAACTCCGGACGCAGCCGTGCCTGCACCGCCTCGACCACGTTGGCATAGCGCCGCCGCTGGATGCGATAGCCCACGTAGAAAATCAGCGGGCATACCAGCATCGGCCATGCCATCGGCCGCACCAGCATGATCGGTACCACCAGCAGGGTCAGGACCAGTGCGAACCAGCTGCAGCGACCGATCACCCGTACCTCACGGCGCCGGCTGTCGATCACCAATTGACCGCGCATCAGCGGGAAGTAGCGCCCACCGAAGCCCGGCGCAAAGCTCTCGCGGAATGCCACGCTGCCATCGGGCAATGCGTGGAATGACAGACGCGCCCATTTCGCGATCGGCAGGTCGTGTTCCAGGCCGCCCAGCGAAAGGTGCCTGAGGTTGTCAGGTGACGCGGCAATGCGCTGGTTGAACAGTACGATGCCCGTGCGAAAGAAGAGCGGCACCCACGCAGAGAGCAACAGCAATTCGATCAGCATCAATGCGATCAGGGCGATGGCCATCGGTCTTCCATGAACGGGACCGGCGCATCATGCCATGGGCAACGGCCCATCCATGCACGGCGTGGAACTATAGCGAATCCCCGTCCAGCCCAAGATCCCAGGCCATCCCCAACAGTTCACCCGCAATCGCCGACGGGGCAGGGCGGGCATCGGCCAGCTGCCTGAGTTCCTCGATCTCCTCGCGTGCGACCGCCTCCAGCTGCTGCAGTTGTTCGCGCACGCTGGGGTTGCGCGGGCGTTCGTTGGGGTCGATCGGGGGCAGGGCGCGGATCAGGGTCATGTTGCGCGGGTCGGGGGCATCCAACGGCAGGTTACAGGCAAAGGCCCCGGAATGACCGGGGCCTTGCAGGCTGCCGGAGCAGGCAGCGGACATCAGGATCAGAACAGCTCGACCGTGCCGGCGCCCATGTTCTGCTGGGCTACCGGCTTGTGCGGCGGGCGCTCCCACTCGCTGCGCAGTTCGCGCAGTCGGCTGCCGGTGCGCTGCAGGGCGGTGGCGATCTCTTCGTCGAACACGCCACCGTTACGGTGCAGCAGTTCCTGCAGGGCCACGGCTTCGCGGTTGATCGCGGTCAGGCGGTCCAGGTGGGTGTGCACGCCGCCCAGGGCCTGGGTGGCGATGTCTTCGAACTGCAGGGCACGTACGGCCTCGGCCACGCTGCCGTCGATCGAACGGGCGCACTCGGACACTTCGCGCATGCCATCGCCCAGCGAGGCATTGATCTGGGCCACGTTGTCCAGCATCGCCGCCGCTTCCTGGCGCGCTTCGCGGGAACGGTCCATGTCACGCGAGGCCATGTGCGAGACCGTCTCGCGCACTTTGGCGATGGCGTCCTTGGAGCTGTGGGCCAGCTTGCGGATCTGTTCGTTGAAGGTGGTCGAGCGCTCGGACAGGTTGCGCACTTCGTCGGCCACCACCGCGAAGCCACGACCGGCTTCACCGGCACGGGCCGCTTCGATGGCCGCGTTCAGCGCCAGCAGGTTGGTCTGGTCGGCAATCGACTTGACGTCTTCCAGCAGGGCGAAGATGCCGTCCAGGTGCTGGGCCATCTGGTCGATGTGCTGCACGGTGGTGCTGCTCTGGCCGCTCACCTGTTCCAGCGCTTCCACCAGCTGTTCCATGCGGTGGTTGGCGTGCTGGGCGAAGCGGGCGACGTCGAGGCCGGCGTTGCCTTCGTCACCGGCGCGGTCGACGATGCGCGACAGGGCCTGGCTCTGCTGGCGCGACTTGCGGTTCATCGCATCGAAGCTGCCACCGAGGCTGGAGACGGCCTGGCGGATCAGGTCGCGGGCGCGTTCGACTTCGCCGCGCGAGCCGTCGATTTCGTTGCCGACGAAGTTGCGCAGTTCGGTCAGCAGCTGGTCCTGCTCACGCAGGACACGGGCATGTTCCGGGGAACGCTGCACCTGGGCGCGGGTAGTCCACCACGCAAAGCCCAGCCAGCTCAGCGTCATCGTGGTCAGGATCGCCCAACGCAGGGCGGCCGGCCATTCGAAACCGATGGCGAAGGGGAGCAGCAGGGTCAAGGCCAGGGGGGCGGCCAGACGGATGAAAATGCGTGAGTACATGGACGTTCTCGGGAGGTGCACGGAGGATGTATCGGCCGTGCCCCCTTTCTCTTTAACGTCGATGTGGCTTCTGGATGCGCCGGATTTCCGACGCCTTGCTGCGTCAGGGGTCAGAGCCCTTTCCTTGCCGGAAAGGAATCCGACCCCGGCCCCTCAGGCCAGCTGCCGGTCCACGGCTTCGGTCATCGCCTTGCGGCTGAGCAGGAAGTCCCAGTAGCTGCCGCCCAGCTGCCGCCAGAGCACGGCCGCACGCACGGCGGCCAGCAGCAGCGCGCGGATCTCGGCCACCACCCCGGCCTGGCCCAGGTAGTGCGGGTTGCCCTGCACCATGACGCGCGGCTTGAGGTGGCTGATGGTGTCGGCATAAAGGCCGCCCAGGCTGGCCAGCACGTCCGGGTGGCCGCTGTCGCCCAGCTCGGCGGCCTGGCGCTGGGCACGCTCGATGCCCGAGGCGACCTTGTTCACGGTGGCACCGTCCTGCACGAACCGCCGCTCCAGCTGCAGCACCGACAGGGCCAGCTTGGGCAGGATCGGGTCCTGGCCCTGGTTGCGGAAGTAGTTGTGCAGCAGGCGCAGGCCGGATTTCAGCGCGTGGCGGTCTCCAAAGACCTCCTGCGGGGAGGCGGCATCGATGCGGAACACGCTGTCCACCGCGGTACGTACCGCCGCGGCGTCGGAATGGCCGGTATCGGCGATACGGCGTACCTGCTGCAGGGCCTGGGCGATGCCGGCCAGGGCCAGGACGCGGTCGTCGACAGTGAAACTCATGCAGCGATTACCTCAAAAGGAGAAGGGGTGGTGCGCAGGCGCTGTTCCAGCGGCGCATCGGTGGCGGCGATCACCGCGCCGCCCAGGCAGACATCGCCGTCATACAGCACCAGCGACTGGCCCGGGGTCACGGCGCGCTGCGGGCGGGCGAAGGTCACCTGCACGCTGCCGTCGTCCAGCACCTCGACCGTACACGGCTCGTCCGGCTGCCGGTAGCGGGTCTGGGCGGTGCACTCGAAGCGGCGGGCCGGTGGGGCCCCGGCAATCCAGTGCGCGGTTTCCGAGCGCAGGCGGTCGGACAGCATCCACTTGCTGTCCCGGTCCTGGTCCACGTACAGCACGTTGCTGGCCACATCCTTGCCGACCACGTACCACGGCGCCGCCGGGCGGCCGCGCACGCCGCCGATGTTCAGGCCCTCGCGCTGGCCCAGGGTGAAATAGAACACGCCCGGGTGCTCGGCGATGACGCTGCCGTCGGCCGGGTCGAGGATCTGGCCGGTCCTGGCCGGCAGGTAGCGGCCGAGGAACTCGCGGAAGTCCCGCTCGCCGATGAAGCAGATGCCGGTCGAATCCTTCTTGGCATGGGTCGGCAGGCTGACGTCGCGGGCGATCCGGCGCAGGTCGCTCTTTTCCAGGTCGCCAATCGGGAACAGGGTGGCGGCCAGTTGTTCCTGCCCCAGCTGGTGCAGGAAGTAGCTCTGGTCCTTGGAGCGGTCTGCGCCGCGCAGCAGCAGCCACTGCTGGCCGCGCTGGGCGACCCGCGCGTAGTGGCCGGTAGCGATGCGCTCGGCCCCCAGCTCGCGGGCGGCGTCCAGGAAATGCTTGAACTTCACTTCGCGGTTGCACAGCACGTCCGGGTTGGGCGTGCGGCCGGCGGCGTACTCGGCCAGGAAGTGCTCGAACACGCCCTGCCAGTACTCGCTGGAAAAATCGCGGAAGTGGAACGGGATGCCGAGCAGGCCGCAGACGGCCACCGCGTCGCGGCGGTCATCCTCGGCACGGCAGTCGCCGCTGCCATCGTCGGCCCAGTTCTGCATGAACAGGCCGGCCACGGCCTCGCCCTGCTGCACCAGGCGCCAGGCGGCCACGGACGAATCCACGCCGCCGGACACGCCGACCATCACCCGTGGGCTGCTCATGCGACCTCCTGGACCAGGGAAAGCGGATGGCGCTGGCCGGCCAGGTAGTCGGCCACCACCTGCCAGACCAGCGGGCTGCGCAGGCGCGGCCCGGCGGCCTGCAGCTCGGCCGGGTCCAGCCACAGGGCGCGGTCGATGCCGGTATCCAGTGGCTGCTCCGGGTCGTGCGAGAGCGGGCGGGCGGCGTAGCAGAAGCGCAGGAACGCCGTGCCGTCAGGTGCGGTCCACTGGTAGCAGCCAATGAAGGCAGTCAGTTCCACCGTCCAGCCGGTTTCCTCGCGCGTCTCGCGCAGGGCGGCGGCGGCCAGGCTTTCGCCCGGCTCCAGGTGGCCGGCGGGCTGGTTCAGCACCTGCCGCCCCTCGATGTTTTCTTCCACCAGCAGCACGCGGCCGCCGTCGACCACCACGGTGGCCACGGTGGCACGCGGTGCCCAGCGCGGGTCCTGCACGGCGTTCAACTCAGAGGTCGTCCTTCTTGGTCAGCTCCAGCTCCATCGCGTCGGCGGTACGGATGGCCGCATCGATGGCGTCGCTGAGCTGGTCGGTGGTGGCATCGGCATCGATCTTCACCACGAACATGGCGGTCTTGTCCTGCTTTACCCAGCCGCCCATCTTGGCGTCCTGGGAGTCTTCCAGCATGCGGTTGGCCACGGCTTCGGGGAACTGCGCGGTCTTGGACACATAGCCCGGCGACCAGATCTCACGGATGTTGTGGCTGCCGAAGTCCTCCACGGCCGAACGCACGTAGACGATCTGGGTGCGATCGCCTTCCACGTCGAACACCATCTGGTAATCGCCGTCCTCGTCCACCTCGTAGGTGTAGCCGAGCTTCTCCAGGTGGCGGGCGATGGCGGCGTCGGCCTTGCTGCTCTCTGCGGCGGTCGCGGCGCCGGCACTGCCGACGGCGGCCAGGGCGAACAGCAGGGCAGGCAGAAGGGTCCTTTTCATGAAAATCCTGTGAAACGTGGGGGACAGGCGTTGATTGTGACGGCGGCCGTGCGTGCCGTCCATTCTGCGGCGGGCCGACGCAGGACCGTCGCACCCTCTATAATATCCAGATGCCTCGCGAGTCTTCCCCCGAATCCCATCACGATCACGGTATTGCCGTGGAGCCCGCGCGCCCGGAAGTGGCGCCGCCGCCGTTCTACCAGGTCATGATCCTCAACGACGACTACACCCCGATGGATTTCGTGGTGGACGTCCTGCAGCAGTTCTTCAGCATGGACCTGGACAAGGCCACGCAGGTGATGCTGCACGTCCATACCCGCGGCCGCGGCGTCTGCGGGGTCTTCACCCGCGAAGTGGCCGAGACCAAGGTCGCCCAGGTCAACGAGTACTCGCGCATGAACCAGCATCCGCTGCTGTGCACGATGGAAAAGGCCTGACCCCGGCGCAGCGCCGGTAATCCGCACTGTTCCAGCCATGGCCGTTCTCTGGCCCCGTCTGCGTGCTCACGTTCAATCCGCCTGCCTTGCCCGCAAAGATCCCGGGCGGGGCGCGTTGCGGGTCATCACGTGGCAATCGCTGGTGGCTCGGGTAGGGTTCGCCGAAGCTCCGGCGGGCTCCCCGGGCGTGAACGATGATCAAGCAATCCGCACTGCTAACGCCATCTGAACGCAGCAATCCGCTAGGGTGATGGAAATCGCGTAGTCAGGCCGCATATTGTCCCCATCTGCCGCCGGAGTAATCCATGTTCAGCAAAGACCTCGAACACACCATCGGCCAGTGCTACAAGCGTGCCCGTGAGGCCCGGCATGAATTCATGACGGTCGAACACCTGCTGCTGGCACTGCTCGACAATCCGTCCGCCCAGGCCGTGCTCAAGGCCTGCGGCGCCGACGCCGAACGCTTGCGCCAGGAGCTGGAGCAGGCCATCGAGGCCTCCGTGTCCCGCCTGGCCGAAGACGACGGCCGCGACACCCAGCCGACCCTGGGCTTCCAGCGCGTGCTGCAGCGGGCCGTGTACCACGTGCAGTCCTCGGGCAAGAAGGAGGTCACCGGCGCCAACGTGCTGGTCGCCATCTTCGGCGAAAAGGACTCCCACGCCGTCTATTACCTCAACCAGCAGGATGTTACCCGGCTGGACGTGGTCAATTACCTGTCCCATGGCATCGCCAAGCTGGGTGAGGAGGGCGAGCAGCCCTCTTCCCCTGAGGGCGAGGCTCGAATGGAGGGTGGGGACGGTGAGCCCAAGGGCGATGCGCTGACCGAATTCGCCAGCAACCTCAACGAACAGGCACGGGCCGGTCGCATCGACCCGCTGGTTGGGCGCGCCGACGAGATCGAGCGCACCATCCAGGTCCTGTGCCGCCGTCGCAAGAACAATCCGCTGTACGTAGGCGAGGCCGGCGTGGGCAAGACCGCCATCGCCGAGGGCCTGGCCCGCCGCATCGTCGAAGGCTCCGTACCGGACGTGCTGGCCGATGCTGTGATCTATTCGCTCGACCTGGGCGCGCTGGTGGCCGGTACCAAGTACCGCGGCGATTTCGAGAAGCGCCTGAAGGGCGTGCTGACCGCGCTGAAGAAGGTGCCCAACGCGGTGCTGTTCATCGACGAGATCCACACCATCATCGGTGCCGGTTCGGCGTCGGGCGGCACCATGGACGCCTCCAACCTGATCAAGCCGGCCCTGGCCTCGGGCGAGCTGCGCTGCATCGGCTCGACCACCTTCCAGGAATACCGGGGCATCTTCGAGAAGGACCGTGCCCTGGCGCGGCGCTTCCAGAAGATCGACATCGTCGAGCCGACCGTGGGTGAAACCTACGAGATCCTGCAGGGCCTGAAGAGCAAGTACGAGGCCCACCACGGCGTGACCTATTCGGACGAGGCGCTGCAGGCTGCGGTGGACCTGTCGGTGAAGCACATCGCCGACCGCCTGCTGCCCGACAAGGCCATCGACGTCATCGATGAGGCCGGCGCACGCCAGCGCCTGCTGCCTGAAGGTGAGCGCAAGGAGCTGATCGACATCGAGGAAGTCGAAGCGATCATCGCCAAGATGGCCCGCATCCCGGCCAAGCAGGTCACTGCCAGCGACAAGGATGTGCTGCAGCACCTGGAGCGCAACCTGAAGATGGTGATCTTCGGGCAGGATCCAGCCATTGGCACCCTGGCCTCGGCCATCAAGCTGGCCCGCTCCGGCTTGGGCAATCCGGACAAGCCGATCGGTAACTTCCTGTTTGCCGGCCCCACCGGCGTGGGCAAGACCGAGGTGACCAAGCAGCTGGCGCTGCAGCTGGGCATCGAGCTGGTCCGATTCGACATGTCCGAGTACATGGAAGCGCATTCGATCAGCCGCCTGATCGGTGCGCCCCCGGGCTATGTCGGCTTCGACCAGGGCGGCCTGCTGACCGAGAAGATCGTCAAGACGCCGCACTGCGTGCTGCTGCTGGATGAAATCGAGAAGGCGCACCCGGACATCTTCAACATCCTGTTGCAGGTGATGGACCGTGGCGTGCTGACCGATACCAACGGCCGCGAAGCCAACTTCAAGAACGTGGTGCTGGTGATGACCACCAATGCCGGCGCGGCCCAGGCCTCGCGGCGTTCGATCGGCTTCACCAAGCAGGACCATGCCACCGACGCGATGGAGACCATCCGCCGCAGCTTCACGCCGGAATTCCGCAACCGCCTCGACGCGGTTGTGCAGTTCCAGCCGCTGGGCTTCGAGCACATCCTGCGGGTGGTCGACAAGTTCCTGATCGAGCTGGAAATGCTGCTGCAGGAAAAGCACGTCAGCCTGTCGGCGACCCCGACCGCACGCGACTGGCTGGCCCACCACGGCTTCGACCCGCTGATGGGTGCCCGCCCGATGGCGCGCATGATCCAGGACAAGATCAAGCGTCCGCTGGCCGACGAACTGCTGTTCGGCAAGCTGGTCGATGGTGGTCGTGTCAGCATCGACGTGCGCGACGACGAGCTGGTGGTCGAGACCCACGCCGAACCGGAGCGCCTGCTGCCGGCAACGGTGGAGTAAGGGCGCGATTTGATGGGTGTTGCGGGGCAGGGGCGGCTTCGGCCGCCCTTGCTGTATCCGCCGTCAGCGGGTGCGTTGGCGCGCCTTCTGCTTGAAGGCCGCCGCATCGATCGGCTCGACACTGGCAATGGCGCAGTTGCCGCCATCGGTGCGCAGTTCGGTACGCCCGGCGCCGCAGACCTGGCCCTGCTCGCCATCGGTCACGAATGTCAGCTTGCGCGAGTAGCCGGCCTTGCTGCAGTCATCCTTGAAGTGCACGACGTAATGGTCCTGGCCATTGCGCAGCAGGATGTTGCGTGATGCACCGGCGCGCACCAGCTGCAGGTCAGTGTCCAGCTGGATGCAGGCATCGGTGGCGGCCGGCAATGCATCCGCGGCATGGGCGGGCGTCGCCAGGAGGGTGCCGGCAGACAGCGCCAGCGCGGCGAACAGGACGGGCAGGGAGTGCATGTTCATGGCGGGGCAGGGGATGGCGATCCGGACTGGATCGGGCACCACCTTGCCGCCACCGATGCGAATGCGAATCTGCCTCAAGGCGGCCTGACCGATGCCATGGTGCATTCGGTCAGGGTGACCTCCGGCAGGGCCTGATTCCAGGCATGACAAAAGGCCAGCAAGCGAGGCTGGCCTTGTCAGGATGGCGCAGAGCGCCGACCGCTTACTTCATGCGGTAGGTGATACGACCCTTGGTCAGGTCGTACGGGGTCATTTCAACCTTGACCCGGTCACCGGTGAGGATGCGGATGTAGTTCTTGCGCATGCGGCCGGAGATGTGGGCAATGATTTCGTGCCCATTTTCCAGACGAACGCGGAAAGTGGTGTTCGGCAGCGTCTCGCTGACGGTGCCCTCGAACTCGATGGAATCGTCTTTCGACATGTAGTCCTGTGCGGTTCAGAAAACGGCCACGCTGGGCCTAAGGCGCAGTATTTTACGCGCCCTTCGTCCAGCTTGCAAAGATCTGGTTAATTCCCCGCCAGATCCCGGGCCGGCAGGCGTCCGATCGCCTGGGTCCAGGGGCCTTCACGGCCTTCTTCGCGAGCCGCCTGGCGGACATGCTGCAGGAAATCCGCGCGCGGCAGGTGAACCGCCCCCATCCGCAGCAGGTGCGGGTTTTCCACCTGGGCATCGATCAGGCGCCAGTCCCAGAGATGCAGGGTAGCGGCCAGCGCTGCCAGCGCGATCTTGGAGCCGCCGCTGGCGCCGCTGAACATGCTTTCGCCGAAGAACATCGTGCCGATGGCCACTCCGTAGATGCCGCCCACCAGGGTCTGGCGGTCCCAGACCTCGAACGAGTGGGCGAAGCCGAGATCGTGCAGGTGGCTGTAGGCGTCCACCATCTCCGGACTGATCCAGGTGCCGTCCTGGCCCGGGCGGGGTGCGGCAGCGCAGGCCCGCATCACCTGGTTGAAGGCGGTATCGGCGGTGACCTCCCAGGTGCTGGCGCGCAACTGGCGGCGGAATCGGCTGGACAGGTGCACTCCGTCGGTGTGGAAGACCATGCGCGGATCGGGCGACCACCACAGGATCGGCTCGCCCTCGCTGAACCACGGGAAGATGCCGCCCGCGTAAGCGTTGAGCAGGCGCAAAGGATGCAGGTCACCCCCCACCGCCAGCAGCCCGTCGGGTTTGCGCAGCGCGGTTTCGGCTGGCGGAAAGGGCGAATCCGGCGCATCGGCCAGGCGCCAGGGCAGCGGGCGGGTCATGCGGGCATTGTATTCGTCGCGGCCCCCGCGCGAGTGCCTCGGTTGGCGCGTCATCCGTCCGCTCGGAACGGGCTGTGCCCCATCAACTCCTGGCGGTACCGACGCACGTCGCGCCGTTCCTGCCGGCACCACTCCTGCAGCGCTTCGGCAAAATCCGCATCGGCCACCCAATGCCGGCTGCGTACCAGTGTCGGCAGGAACCCGCGCGCCAGTTTGTGTTCTCCCTGTGCGCCGGGTTCGAAACGCGTTAGCCCCTCGCGCAGGCAGTACTCGATGCCCTGGTAGTAACAGGCCTCGAAGTGCAGGCCGGGCAGGGAGGCGCCGCCCCAGTAGCGGCCGTACAGGGTGTCGCCGCCACGCAGGCACAGCGCACCGGCAATCGGCTCGCCCTCGTGCTCGGCCAGGAACAGCACGAGCCCGCGGCCCAGCGAAATCGCCAGGTGGCGCAGGAACGCCTCGGTCAGCGCCGGCGCGTTGCCGTACTCCAAGAAGGTCTGCAGGTAGAAGCGATACACCGCCTGCAGGTCGGCGCGGCTGGCCTCATCGCCATGCACCACCCGGAAACTGATGCCCTGGCGGGCGACCTTTGCCCGCTCCTGGCGGATGTTCTTGCGACGCTTGTGGTCCATCGCGGCGAGGAACTGCTCGAACGTCGTCCAGTCGCCCGGGTTCTGCCATTGGAACTGGACGTCCTCGCGCAGCAGCCAGTCGTTGCCGAAGGCCTCGTCGTCGCTGGGCGTATGGAAATTGATGTGCGCCGAGGACACATCGAGCCCGGACAACTGCTCGCGAAGCGCTGAAAACAGGGCGGGCCGATCTGAATCGTGACGGGTCAGCAGGCGCGGCCCGGTCACGGGCGAATACGGCACCGCCCCCAGCCACTTCGGGTAGTAGTCGCGACCATGCCTCGCATAGGCATTGGCCCATGCATGGTCGAACACGAACTCGCCGTGGGAGTTGGTCTTCAGGTAGCCGGGGATGGCGCCGATCAGGCTGTCGCCCTCCCACAGCGTGAAGTGCTGCGGCTGCCAGCCCCAGTCGTCGCGCAGGCAGCCGTGGGCTTCCAGTCCGGACAGGAAGGCGTGGCTGACGAAAGGGTTGCGGCCGTCGTGCAGCGCATCCCAGTCGGTGGCGGGAATGGCCTGCAGGGAGTCGAGGAAACGGGCGGAGAGCATGGGGGAAGGATAGGGCAGGTGGGGTTCGATTGCCTTCAGTGGCAGTCGTGTGGACGAAAAAAGTACGAAATCGCGCGGTATGTGACTCCATTCCGCTCAGCAAGGTTCAGCGTATGGATAGCTCTGATCAGCGGCCTGTGAGCCGTCACGTCAATATTTGAGGGAAAGGCATGTGATTGCAGTAGCAATGATCGCGGTATCTGCGCTTGTGGGTCAGGCCGAAGCCGGGCAGTCTGCGTTCCATCGAGGACTCGTGGACACGGATCCGGCGGTGGATGCCATCGTCACCCGCGCGAGCCAAAGTGCGCTCGATTACTACCGACGACAGAATCATCTGAACACCCCGGCGGATGTAAGGGCCGTATATGACCCTAGAACAGGGATGATCCGAATCGACCTGAGAGGGGGGCTTCTGCCCGAAAGTGGTGGCGCCGAGCTGGAGGATCTGCAGGGGTTTATTTCAAATGGCGCACTCGATGCGTTGAGGCCCATTTTCCCGGCCACGGGAACGAAGTTCTTCTACAACGGAAGAGCATTCGAGGAGCAGTATCCGGCGGAGGCTGCCAAGCCAGATCTGCCTGACGTCTGGAACTCCCTACCCAACTCCAGCAGTTCTCTTCGGGAAAGAGATGAAGATATACGCAGCCGACCACGCTACGCCAACCATCTGGACGCGCGTGCGTTGATCCACCTGCATACCAATGCGGGAAATCCAGCTGCATCCGGTGCGCGTGCATATGTTGCTGAGGGGCGGCCGGAGACCAGCGACTGGCGAGCAGCATGCTTTGTTACATGAAGGAGCTGATCAATTCAGTCGAGGACTATCCGGACTACGCTGTTGCTCTGGCGCCTGAGATAGGGAGGCATGGTGAGAACGTTCAGGCAGACATGCCTTCCGTCATCATCGAGACTGGCGTTCACACCAATACTTCGGATGCCGCAGCCCTCCAGGATCCCGTGTTTCGTACAGCCTCCATGAAAGGCGTCGAGAAGGGCTATAGGCTCTTCCGCGAGGGCAAGAACTGTCTACCGCTCAAGGCGGAGCCCATCGGCGGCATCAATCTCTCCCAGGGGGACTCGCAACAGGTGGACGTTGCATTCGAGGGCTATCCCCAGTATCCGATCCAGCTGATCACCACCAACGTCGGTTGCCCGCCGGGCTGGACCTGCACGGATGGGCGGGTGCACATCGAGACCCCGGATGCGAAGCCGAGCCGGATCACGCTGCGTTGCGAGAACGCTGGAAGCGCGCCCATCCTCTGGGACACCCAGGTGGTGGACGATGATGGCGTGAAGTCTCCGCCGGTGCGGCACTGGGTGCAGTGCATCCGCAGGCCCGGAGGTGCGGCCGCACCTCCAGGTGCCCCGGTCGGGGTTGAGGCGGCGACGGCGGGTTGAAAAAACGGGCGCCTGCGCGCCCGTTCTCTTCCGTCGAGCATGGATCGACGCTACAACCGCGGGGTCAAGACCTCAGCTGGCCTTGCCCTGAGCATCCAGGTAACGCTCGGCGTCCAGTGCGGCCATGCAGCCGAAACCGGCCGAGGTGATCGCCTGGCGGTAGTGCTGGTCGGCCACGTCGCCGGCGGCGAACACGCCTTCCACCGAGGTCTGGGTGGCGTTGCCGCCCAGGCCCGAGCGGATTTCCAGGTAGCCGTTGTTCATGGCCAGCTGGCCGTCGAACAGCTGGGTGTTCGGGTGGTGGCCGATGGCCACGAAGAAGCCGTGAGCCTCGATGTCGCGGGTGCTGCCGTCCTGGGTCGACTTCACGCGGACACCGGTCACGCCGGCGTCGTTGCCCAGCACTTCTTCCACCTGGTGGTGCCAGACGGTCTCGATCTTGCCGGCAGCGACCTTGGCGAACAGCTTGTCCTGCATGATCTTTTCCGCCTTCAGGGTGTCGCGGCGGTGGACCAGGTAGACCTTGCGGGCGATGTTGGACAGGTACAGGGCTTCTTCGACAGCGGTGTTGCCGCCGCCGACCACGACCACGTCCTGGTCGCGGTAGAAGAAGCCGTCGCAGGTGGCGCAGGCGGAGACGCCGCGGCCCTTGAAGGTCTCTTCGGTCGGGATGCCCAGGTACTTGGCGGTGGCGCCGGTGGAGATGATCAGGGCGTCGCAGGTGTACTCGTGGCTGTCGCCGATCAGCTTGAACGGACGCTGGGACAGGTCGGCCGTATGGATGTGGTCGAAGATGACCTCGGTCTCGAAGCGCTCGGCGTGGGCCTGCATGCGCGCCATCAGGTCCGGGCCCATCAGGCCGTGGGCGTCACCCGGCCAGTTGTCCACCTCGGTGGTGGTCATCAGCTGGCCACCCTGCTGCAGGCCGGTGATGACGACCGGCTTCAGGTTGGCGCGGGCTGCGTAGACGGCGGCGGTCCAACCGGCCGGGCCGGAACCGAGGATGACGAGGCGCTGGTGGCGGGAGGGCAGGCTGGTGCTCATGTAAACTCGCGAAAAGGTAGATGGGACAAGGCGCTGGCGATGTTTGCGCAGCATCCTCGGCAGGTCATAGAGTGGCGGCTGGGGCGGGGTGATTCAAGCCGATGAACAGAACGCCGTTACCCACGGGTGGTTTTGGCGCCTGTCGGCACACTGGATGCCACCCGTGACTGAAAACTGACGCCGTGTCGTTTATTATCAAACACTAACAGCGCATTCCAAAGGTATGGTCTAAGGTGGCGAAGCAGGTGCCCGAACGCTCCAAGTCCGACGACAAAAAGACGTCGCGTCGCTCGGCGGCAGCGGCCACAACCGACAATCCCCGTCGTCAGCGCCTGTGGCGCGACCTAGGCCTGATCGCCATCGCGCCGGCGCTGCTGTATCTGGCCGCCAGCCTGTTCACCTATTCAGCCAGTGATCCGGGCTGGTCGCACACCGGCAGCGTGGTCGCGCCCGTGCACAACATGGGTGGCCGCGCCGGTGCGTGGATCGCCGACGTTCTGCTGCAGCTGTTCGGCTACATCGCCTTCCTGCTGCCGGTCGTGCTCGGCGCGCTGGCGTGGATCGCCATGTTCGGCCTGAAGCGCGAGAGCAAGGGCGAGAACGATCTCGATCCGGCCCTGCGCCTGGTCGGACTGGTCGGCTTCCTCATTGCCGGCACCGGCTTCCTGCACGTGCGCCTGTTCAGTGGTGACGTGTCCAGCGCGGGCGGCATCCTCGGCAAACTGGTCGGCAACTCACTCACCGTCGGCTTCGGCGCGCTGGGCGCGAACCTGTTCGTGCTGGTCCTGCTGCTGGCGTCGATCACCCTGGCCACCGGCCTGTCGTGGTTTGCGGTGATGGAAAAGATCGGCCGGGGCGTGATGTCACTGGCGCCGCTGCTGGAGCGCAAGAAGGAACAGGCCACCGAATGGCAGCAGACCCGCGCCATGCGCGAGGAGCGCCAGGAAGTGCGCAAGGCCGATGCCGAAGTGCGCGCCAAGCGCGAGCCGGTGAAGATCGAGCCGCGGCCGGAACCGGTGATCGAGAAGAGCGATCGGGCCAAGCGCGACACGCAGATCCCGATGTTCCGTGGCGTCAACGGCGACGGCTCGGACCTGCCGCCGCTGGCCCTGCTGGATGATCCCAAGCCGCAGCCGGTGGGTTACGACAAGGACACCCTGGACGCGCTGTCGCGGCAGATCGAGTTCAAGCTCAAGGACTTCCGCATCGACGCGCAGGTGGTCGGTGCCAACCCCGGCCCGGTCATCACCCGTTTCGAGATCGAGCCGGCGCCGGGCATCAAGGTCAGCCAGATCAGCTCGCTGGACAAGGACATCGCCCGCGGCCTGTCGGTGAAGTCGGTGCGTGTGGTCGACGTCATTCCTGGCAAGTCGGTGATCGGCCTGGAAATCCCCAACGTCACCCGCGAGATGATCTACCTCTCCGAACTGCTGCGTTCGAAGGAGTACGACAAGTCGGCCAGCGTGCTGACCTTGGCGCTGGGCAAGGACATTGCTGGCCGCTCCACCGTGGCCGACCTGGCCCGCATGCCACACCTGCTGGTGGCCGGTACCACCGGTTCGGGCAAGTCGGTGGCGGTCAACGCCATGGTGCTCAGCCTGCTGTTCAAGGCCTCGCCGAAAGACCTGCGCATGCTGATGATCGACCCGAAGATGCTCGAACTGAGCGTCTACCAGGGCATCCCGCACCTGCTGGCGCCGGTGGTCACCGACATGAAGGAGGCCGCCAACGGCCTGCGCTGGTGCGTGGCCGAGATGGAGCGCCGCTACAAGCTGATGAGCGCAGTGGGCGTGCGCAACCTCGCCGGCTTCAACAAGAAGGTGAAGGACGCCCAGGACGCAGGCCAGCCGCTGATGGATCCGCTGTTCAAGCCGAACCCGGAGCTGGGCGAAGCCCCGCGCCCGCTGGAGACGCTGCCGTTCATCGTCATCTTCATCGACGAATTCGCCGACATGATGATGATCGTCGGCAAGAAGGTGGAAGAGCTGATCGCGCGCCTGGCACAGAAGGCGCGTGCGGCCGGCATCCACCTGATCCTGGCGACCCAGCGCCCGTCGGTGGACGTCATCACCGGCCTGATCAAGGCTAACATCCCGACCCGCATCGCGTTTCAGGTCAGCTCGAAGATCGATTCGCGCACCATCCTCGACCAGTCCGGCGCGGAAACCCTGCTGGGCCACGGCGACATGCTGTACCTGCCGCCCGGTACCGCCATGCCCGAGCGCGTGCACGGCGCCTTCGTCTCCGACGATGAAGTGCATCGCGTGGTCGAACACCTGAAGGCGATGGGCCCGGCCGACTATGTCGACGGCGTGCTGGACGAAGTGCAGACGATGGGCGATGGCGTGGTGGTCGGTGCGACCGGCCTGCCGGAAACCAGTGCGGCCGGCGACGAGTCCGACCCGCTGTACGACGAGGCGCTGCGGGTGGTCACCGAGACCCGTCGCGCGTCCATTTCCGGCGTGCAGCGCCGCCTGAAGATCGGCTACAACCGTGCGGCACGACTGATCGAGGCCATGGAAGCGGCCGGCGTGGTCAGTGCTCCCGAACACAATGGCGACCGCACGGTGCTGGCACCGCCACCGCCGAAGTAAGTCCCGCCGCGCCTACGACGTCCAAGGATCCGACGCATGTTCCGACCCGCTCCCTGCGCGCTGGCGCTGGCTTGCCTGCTTGTTGCCAGCCCGGCCCTGGCCGGGGTGGCTGCTTCGGCACCGACCCCGGCACCGCCGTCGGTGGGCAGCGATGCCGAGGCCAGCAACAACTTCAGCTTCGTCCGTTACCGCGCCGATTACGTGGTGCGGCCGGATGCCGGCAACGTGCAGACCGAAACGTACGAGATCCTGCTGAAGACCAAGGCGGCGGTGGAGCAGTTCAGCCAGGTGCGGCTGAGCTACAGCGAGAAGATGGAAACCCTGGATGTCGTCAGCGCTTACACGCTGACCGCCGATGGCCAGCGCCGTGATGTGCCGGCCGATCGCATCTACACCCAGGAAAGCTATTCCAGCGCGGCGGCGGCGATGTACGCCGACCGCAAGGTGCGGGTGATCGTGTTCCCGAACCTGGCCCCGGGCACGCGCCTGGTCTACCAGGTGCGCCGCACCCAGCAGACCCCGTATTTCCCTGGCTATTTCGGCCTGTGGGAGACCTTCAATGTGTTCACCCAGTACGACGATGCCGAGGTGACCCTGAGTGCGCCTGCAAGCTTGCCCATGTATGTGGACAGCCGTGGCGTGCAGGGCAGTGACACGCCGACGGTGAAGAGCGGCCAGGCGCAGTGGCGCTGGCGCTACCAGCGCCGCGACCCGATGCAGGCGCAGAACTGGTCGGCGGCGGTGTGGGAGTTCGGCCCGAACATCATGGCCAGCACGTTCCGTGACTGGGCCCAGGTCGGGCATGCGTACCAGGTCAAGGCCGGCGAAGCGGCCCAGGTGACGCCGCAGATCCAGGCGCTGGCCGATGAAGTGACTGCCGGCATCAGCGACCGCAAGGCGCAGGCCGATGCGCTGTACCGCTGGGTGGCGCAGAACATCCGCTACGTGGCCGTGTACCTGGGCAATGGTGGGCTGGAGCCGAACAGCGCGCAGAGCATCCTCGACAACCACTATGGCGACTGCAAGGACCATGTGGTGATCCTGGAAGCGCTGCTGGCGGCAAAGGGCATTGCCAGCTCCCCGGTGCTGATCGGTGCGGGCGGTGGCCCGACGCTGCCGAAGATTCCGGTGCTGGGGCGCTTCAACCACGCCATCACCTACGTGCCCGAGTTCGATCTCTACCTGGATTCGACCAGCGCTTGGGCGCGCTTCGGCCAGCTGCCCGACGGCGACCTCAGTGCGCCGGTGCTGCGCACCCGTGACGCGACGTTGGCGCGTACCCCGGCCAACGATCCGCAGCGCAACGCGACGGCGATGGACGTGCGCTTCACCTTCGATGCGCAGGGCAACCTGCGGGGCGAGACCGTGCCGCAGCTGAGCGACAACGCCGAGATCGGCATGCGTGCGCAGTTCGTCCAGCTAAATGCGCAGAACCGCGCGCGTGCCGAGGAGTCGATCATGGCCGCCTCCGGCTTCGATGGGCGCGGCCAGTTGCAGCTGCAGGGCGTGCCGGCCGACCTGATCCATCCGTTCGGCTACCGGATGGCCTTCCAGGCCGAGGACTACGTGGACTTCAGCGTGGCCGGCGGCATGGCAGTGCCGGACCCGCCGGGCGGCGAATCGGTGCGTGGCCTGTACGCCACGGCGTCGGCGCCTGCCAATGAAACCCCGTTCTACTGCAATGCCAGCCTGCGTGAAGAGACCTACCGCCTGCAGTTCCCGGGCAGCGTGCCGATCATCGCCATCCCGCAGAGCCAGCATTTCAGCAATGCCGCCGGTGACTACCGGGTGGACTGGGCGCGGGAAGGGCAGGAGGTGATCGTCCACCACCGCCTGCAGCAGAACGCCGTGCGCGGCGCCGATGCCCTGTGCCAGCCGCAGGATTACCCGGCGTTCCGGGCGCTGTACCGCGAAGTGCGGCGCGGCTTCCGCGGGCAGGTGCTGTACGGCAGATTGCCGGGCGCGTCTGGCTGAATCGCCGATGCACGTGCGGGGCGGCATAATGTCGCCCTGATCGCCCATTCATCTTTGCCCGGGCACACTGGCTCCCAACTTTCCTGGCGCATGCGCCCACAGGATTCCTGCATGAACATCCGCTTCCGTCGTTTCCTCGCCACCACCACCCTGGCCGTGGCCTGCGCCGCTGCCGGCAGCGCCTGGGCTGGCGCCCGCGATGACCTGAAGACCTTCACCAGTGGCCTGAAGGGCCTTGATGGTCAGTTCAGCCAGCAGGTGTTCGACAGCCGCGGCAAGGTCAAGGAATCTACCAGCGGCCGCGTGGCCCTGTCGGCGCCGCGCCTGTTCCGCTGGGAATACGTGCGCCCGCACGAACAGCTGATCGTGGCCGACGGCAAGAAGGTCTGGATGTACGAGCCGGACCTGGAACAGGCCACCGTGCGCGAGCAGGGCAAGGAAGAGCAGAACAGCCCGCTCACCGCGCTGATCAACCCGGCGCTGCTGGAACAGCAGTACGACCTGAGCGAGGAAGCCGGCAAGCGTGACGGCCTGCAGTGGCTGTCGCTGTCGCCGAAGCGCGATACCGAAGCCAGCTTCCAGTACGCCGCCTTGGGCTTCAACGCGCAGGGCCTGGCGAAGATGGAAATCACCGATGCCGTCGGCCAGCGCACCGTGATCACCTTCAGTGGCTGGAAGCGTAACCCGGGCTTCGCCGCCGGCACCTTCAGCTTCACCCCGCCGAAGGGTACCGACGTCATCGGCAATTGATTCAGTCCGTGCCTTGGTGGGTGCCAACCGTTGGTTGGCACGCTTTTTATCTGCTTCGGTAGGTGTCAACCTTGGTTGACACGCCGTTGATCCGCCGGGCATGGCCCGGCGCTCCCAACGGGAGGCGCGGTACAATGATCGGGTGCCAAGACATCGTTCCACTTCATTCCCCGGCCCCGATCTGCTGAGCGTCGATCGGGATCATCTGCGCCCGCTGGCCGAGCGCATGCGCCCGCGCACCCTCGACGAAATGGTCGGGCAGAAGCGCCTGCTGGCACCGGAAAGCGCGCTGCGCCGCGCGGTCGAATCCGGCCGCGTGCATTCGATGATCCTGTGGGGTCCGCCGGGCTGCGGCAAGACCTCGCTGGCGCTGCTGCTGGCCGAGTACTCCGACGCCGAATTCCGTGCCATCTCCGCCGTGCTGTCCGGCCTGCCGGAAGTGCGCCAGGTGCTGGCCGAGGCGGCGCAGCGGTTCGCCGAAGGCCGGCGCACCGTGCTGTTCGTCGACGAAGTGCATCGCTTCAACAAGGCGCAGCAGGATGCGTTCCTGCCGCATATCGAGCGCGGCACCATCCTGTTTGTCGGTGCCACCACCGAGAACCCGTCGTTCGAACTGAACTCGGCGCTGCTGTCGCGCTGCCGCGTGCACGTGCTGGAAGGCGTTTCGCCCACCGACATCGTCGAGGCGCTGGAGCGTGCGCTGGGTGATCGCGAGCGCGGTCTCGGTGAAGAGCGCATTGAAGTGGCGCCCGAGCTGCTGCTGGAAATCGCCACGGCTGCCGACGGCGACGTGCGCCGCGCGCTCACCCTGCTGGAAATCGCCGCCGAGCTGGCGGGCGGGGAGGGTGGTCGCATCACCCCGCAGACCCTGACGCAGGTGCTGGCCGACCGTACGCGCCGCTTCGACAAAGGCGGCGAGCAGTTCTACGACCAGATCTCGGCCCTGCACAAATCCGTGCGCAGCTCCAACCCGGATGCCGCGCTGTACTGGCTGACGCGCATGCTCGATGGCGGCTGCGATCCGTCCTATCTGGCGCGCCGGCTGACCCGCATGGCCATCGAGGACATCGGCCTGGCCGATCCGCGCGCGCAGAGCATGGCGCTGGAAGCCTGGGACATCTACGAACGGCTGGGCAGCCCCGAGGGTGAGCTCGCCTTCGCGCAGCTGGTGCTGTATCTGGCCAGCACCGCCAAGTCGAACGCCGGGTACGCGGCCTTCAACCAGGCCAAGGCCGACGTGCGCGAAAGCGGTACCGAAGAGGTGCCGCTGCACCTGCGCAATGCCCCGACCAAGCTGATGAAGGAGCTCGGCTACGGTGCCGAGTACCAGTACGACCACGATGCCGAAGGTGGCATCGCCTTGGACCAGACGGGCTTCCCGGACGCGATGGGCGAGCGGGTGTACTACAACCCGGTGCCGCGCGGGCTGGAAATCAAGTTGAAGGAAAAGCTGGACCGTCTGCGCGCAGAGCGTGAGGCGGCGAGGGCGGCAAAAGGCCGCTGACTCTACAATCGGAACGTGCCCCGTTTTCGCTTGACCACGATCGGCACGCCCAGCGCTTTCTCCGCTTCACGCGCTGCGGCCCGGTAGCGCGTGAACTTGGCATCGCCCGCTGCACCCACCTCCAGTTGGCCGTTCACCGCGTCGACAGACATGCCATCCGGATCCGGCAACCATCGATCCAACGTCCGGGCGCCAAGGATGGTTCTGAGATCCTTGCTCGAATACAGGCTGCCTGAAACGAAGCTGACGGTAATGCCGCCGCGCGGCCACTGCATCGTGCGCGTCCTGTAGCGGGTGTCGCCTTTCAGCAGCACGACAACCTGCAGCGGATCGCAGGAAACGCGGCGGCCTGCATAGGTTTCTGGAAACGCCACCCTCAGTCGCGCGGTGACCCCGGCCAGCTGGCGCTCCAGTGCCTGTTGTCGGGGCAGGGGGTGATCTGCACACCATCGAAGCCGGTGCGGTCGCCGCGATCAGCAGTGCAGGCTGTCGCGCACAGTGTCATTGCGCACACAAGTGCAGCTGCGGCGTAGCGCCGTGGTGGGGCGGGGCGAGGCGGCGTATGCCTGGATGCAGTATGCCTGCCTCAGCGGCGCTGGGTGATGGAGTGGAATTGTTGTATGTCTGCCCATTTGGCACACTGCGCGCCTTCTTTTCCCAGGGACTTTCCTGCCATGGACCAGCTCATCCTGCCGTTGAAGCGTTACGCCCAGTTCGATGGTCGTGCCAATCGTCGCGAATACTGGATGTTCCAGCTGTTCATGCTGATCGTCTCGGTGGTGCTGATGGTGCCGATGATCACCGCGCTGGTGATGCAGTCCGATGGCCTGGGCATCGCGTCGATCATCCTGCTTGTCCTGTTCTGGCTGGCCACCCTGCTGCCGGTCATCGCCGTCACCGTGCGCCGCCTGCACGACTGCAACCAGTCGGGCTGGCTGTACCTGCTGGCCTTCATCCCGTTTGGCGGCCTGGTGATCTTCGTGTTCACGCTGCTGCCGGGCACGCCGGCTGCAAACCAGTACGGCCCGGTGCCGCCGGAATTCGGCTGAGTCCCTGCGTGGCGTGGTCGCCGGGCGCGGCCCGGCGCTACAACTGGCGCACGGCCCCTGGGTCGCGCGCGCGATACAAAGCGTGACGTGTGATCGATGTGATAATCATTCGCGTTTAAGGTAGACTGCGGTCCCTTGATGAAGAGGCGGCGGCGCCCGCCGCATCCGTCACCCATGATGTTTTCCGCACACTCCTTCGGCTGCCTGGCCGCCCTGATGATGGGGGTCCTGATGGCCACGCCCTACGCCCATGCGCAGCAGCGCAATCCGCAGCAGCTGATGGGCCGTACCGTGCTCGACGAGCCAGCGTCCAGTTATCGTTTCGAACGTTTCGTGATCGACAGCCCTGACCAGCAGCGCCGCTGGCGGGTGAACGTGGCGATCCCGGCCAAGGCCTCCAGGACCCCGTCGCCGGTGCTGTACGCACTGGATGGCAACGCCGTCGCCATGGTGCTGGACCAGCCGCTGCTGGCCGAACTGGCCGCCACCAAGGCGCCGCCAGTGCTGGTGCTGATCGGCTACGACAACGAGCTGCGCATCGACTCGCCGGCCCGCACCCTGGACTACACCGCCTGGATCGACCGCGCCGATGACGAGAGCGGTACCACCCAGGCCGTCGGCGGTGGTGCCGACGTCTTCCTCGACCTGATCGAGCGCCGCATCAAACCCGAAGTGGAGCGCCGCGCGAATATCGACACCCACCAGCAGTCGCTGTGGGGTCACTCGCTGGGCGGCCTGTTCGTGCTCAATGCGCTGTACACCCGACCCGCCGCGTTCCAGGCCTATCTGTCGGCCAGCCCGTCGCTGTGGTGGAGCCAGGGCGCGGCCTTGGGCGATCCCGAACAGCAGTTCGTGCAGAACGTGCATGGCCAGCCTGCGAAGGTCTGGTTGATGCTGGGCGGCGCCGAGCGCGTAGGCGATCGCGGCAAGCGTGACATGAGCAACCCGCGCGTGGTCGCGCATCTGCGCCGCATTGGTGGCGCCACCCCGGATGCGGCCATGCAGCTGTCCACGCGTCTGGCCAAGGTGCCCGGCCTGAGCGTGCAGTACCGCGAATTTCCCGGCCTCGGCCACGGCCCGATGCTGCCCGCGTCGTTCCACGCGGCCCTGCATGAGTTGTACGGCGTGACCGATCGCAGCGTGGAGGACGGCCAGGCGCCGCCGTCCGTAAACCCTGCCGAATGAATCCCCGCACGGCCCGGCCGTGCGACCCCACTACCCAGGCGTGACTGCCGATGTGCAGCGGCCCAGGCAACCGATGAATCCCGCGCCACGAGGCGCGGCCTACGTGTGCAAGGAGCCTTCCATGTCGTTTCGTCCGTCCCTCCGCCTGACCTCCCTGGCCGCCGGCCTGCTGCTGGCGGTCACCGCCACCGCGCAGCCGGTGTTCGACCAGCCCGCCAGCGCCACCTTCAAGGGCACCGTGATCTCGCGCGGCGAGAACGTTGTCCCCGGCAGCACGGCCGAGGTCATCGGCCGCGGCTTCGTGCCGGGCCAGCAGGTCAGCCTGGTGCGCGGTGACTGCGTGCTCAACGCGCAACCGCTGGTGGTCGATGCCGATGGCAACTTCAAGACCCAGCTGGCGATCCCCGCCGATGCCGTGCCGGGCACGCACCCGGTGGTCGTCCGCGCCAGCCAGCCCTCGGCGGCCACCGTGCTGAAGCTGCGCGTCTCGCCGCAGCTGCCGCTGTCGGGCCAGCAGCAGTTCGCCACCCAGTCCAACAAGCTGGTACCGGGCCTGTACCAGTCGGCCTACAGCGCCGCCAGCAACGCGGTGTTCGTCACCTCCTCGGTCGGCCGTCCGCCCGTCACCCAGTCGCAGCTGCTGAAGCTGGACCCGAAGACCCTGAAGGTGACCAAGGCGATCACCCCGGCGCAGGTCGCCGGCACCACCAATGGCGCGGTGTACGCGGTCTATGGCGTGGGCGTGGATGACACCAACGGCAACGTCTGGGTGACCAACACCCGCCAGAACTCGATCGCGGTCTATCGCCAGAAGGATCTGTCGCTGGTCCACCAGTTCCCGGTCGACACCGTGCCGCATGCGCGCGACGTCGTGGTGGATGGCACGCACGGCAAGGTGTTTGCCTCGGCCACCGGCGAAGACCACCTGTCGGTGTTCGATGCCACGACGCTGAAGGAACTGCCGTCGATCACCCTGGAGTCGGGCGTCGACGAGGGCAAGTTCACCCCGATGAGCCTGGTGCTGGACGAAAAGGCCGGCAAGCTGTTCACCGTCAGCATCGGCACGCCCGAAGCCGCGGTGATCGACGTCGCCACCGGCGAGGTCGACAAGGTCATCGACCTGGGCAACTCGATCAGCGCCTCGGGCGTCGCCTTCGATGCGCAGCAGAACCGCCTGTACGTGGCCTCGCAGGGCACCGACAACCTGCTGATCGTTGACGTCGCCAGCGGCAAGGTCGTGCACGACGTGCCGGTCGGTGCCGGTGCGCTGAACGTCGCCTTCGATGACAATAGCGGCCTGGCTTATGTCACCAACCGCGGCGCCGGTACCGTCACCGTCGTTGATCGCGATGGCAAGGTGGTCGGCAACCTCGATGGCGGCACCTTCCCCAACCATGTGCGCGCCGATGGCAAGGGCAGCGTGTTCGCGGTGAACAAGTCGCGCGGCGCCGATGATGCCAAGGGCGACCGCATCACCCGCATCACCCTGCGTCAGCCGTAACCCACGCGCCGGGCGAGGGCAGCGCCTTCGCCCGGCCAGCAAGGAGATTCTGCATGAACATCGCTTCCCGCCTGCGCCTGTGCGCGCTTCCGCTGGCCGTCTCGCTGGCACTGGCCGCCTGTGGCGGCACGTCTGCGCCGCCTGCGGCCAACGACGCCGCTGCGCCCGCCGCAGAAGCCGCCACGGCGGCCACCGAACTGCCTGCCGGCTGGCAGCGCGTGGCGGGCACCGATCTGCCGGCCCTGACCGGCCAGGTGCCGGTGCTGCCGGCCAACGTGCGCTCTGACGATGGCGCCGACGCCGAAGTGACCGACACCAGCCGCATCATCGCCGGCGGTGACGATGTGATTGCCGTGCTCGAGGCGCTCGGCCTGGGCAAGCAGGTGTTTGCCGCGCCGACCAACACCACCACGCACGCCGGCCAGGCCGCGCCGCACCAGTTCCTGTTCAACCGCACCACCGGCGTCGAGGGCGTGGTGAGCCTGCATGGCTCGCTGTTCCTCGGCAACAGTCTGCGCCGCCACACCGTGCTGGCTGGCAAGCTGCGCGAGGTGGGCGAGTCGGCGGTGGTGATCGACGACCTGCAGCCGGCGCCGGACAAGGTGCGCAAGGTCGCGGCCGCCGTGGGCCTGGCCGATGCCGGGCAGACTTTGGCGACCCAGGTGCAGCGTCAGCTGGATGAGGCGGCGGCACTGGGCAAGGGCCTGGCGCATGCGCCGCGCGTGATCCACGTGTCGGCCACCGGTGGCGGCGGCAGTCCAACCGTGGCCGGCGCAGACAGCGCTTCGGCCGAGATGATCGCCCTGGCGGGCGGCGTCAACATCGGCAGCGAGGCCGGGGTGAAGAACTACTCGCAGCTGAGCAATGAAGGCGTGATCGCCGCAGCACCGGAGGTGATCCTGGTGACCGAGCACGACCTGCAGCAGTTTGGTGGCGCCGAAGGCCTGTGGAAAGCCTACCCGACCCTGAAGCAGACGCCGGCCGGCGCGGCCAATCGGGTCTGGGTGATGCCCGATGTGCAGCTGAAGTACACCAGCGTCGGCACCGGCGCGGGCGCACTGGCCCTGGCCAAGGCTCTGGCGGCGCTGCCGCCGGCATGAGTCCGGCTGATCGGCGCCGCCGTCGCGGGCGGGTGATGCTGTTGGTGGCACTGCTGGCCCTGGTGGGCGCGGTGCTGGCGTCATTCGCGATGGGGCCGCTGCGCCTGCCGCCATTGGATGTTCTGCAGGCCCTGGGGGTGAAACTGGGCCTGGTCGATCCGCAGGCGGTCAGCCGCCGCGACCTCGCCGTGGTGTGGCAGCTGCGCATTCCGCGGGCCCTGCTGGGGGCCATGGTGGGGGCGGCGTTGGCGATGGCCGGTGCGAGCCTGCAGGGATTGTTCGGCAATCCGCTGGCCGACCCCGGCATCGTCGGCGTCAGCCAGGGCGCGGCGCTGGGCGCCGTTGCGGCGATCGTCCTGGGGGCGGCAGGCGCAGCGGGCTGGCTGGTGCCGGTGGCTGCATTTGGCGGTGGCGCACTGGCCATCGGCCTGACCTACGCATTGGCGCGCCCGGGGAAGGGCAGTGGCAATGCGACGCTGCTGCTGGTGGGCATTGCGATGGCGGCGTTCTGCTCGGCGCTGATCGGCTTCCTCACCTACATCGCCAGCGAGAGCCAGCTGCAGTCGCTGGTGTTCTGGCAGATGGGCTCGCTGGCGCAGGCCAACTGGGCGGACGTGGCCGCCGTGGTGCCGCTGTTCGCCATCGGCGTGTTCGCGCTGCTGCGGTTGGCCATGCCGCTGGACATGCTGGCGCTGGGTGAGCGCCAGGCGCAGCACCTGGGTCTGGATGTCGCGCGTACGCGACGGATGCTGGTGGCCTTCAGCGCGTTGCTGGTGGGTGCGGCGGTGGCATTTGCCGGCTCGATCAGTTTCGTCGGCCTGGTGGTGCCGCACATGGCGCGGCTGCTGGTTGGCCCGGGCCATCGCTGGTTGCTGCCGGTGTCGGGCGTGCTGGGCGCGCTGCTGATCGTCATTGCCGATACCGCCGCGCGCACGCTGGATCCGCCGGCGGAAATTCCGCTGGGCCTGTTCTCGGCCGCGCTGGGCGCGCCGTTCTTCCTGTGGCTGGTGCTGCAGCAGCGCCGCAAGGACACGCCATGAGCGATTTCCTGCAGTTGCGCGATGTGGTGGTGCGCCGCCAGCAGCGCGAGATCCTGCATGGCATCTGCCTGGCCTTCGCGCCGGGCACGGTGAGCGCGCTGGTCGGACCGAACGGTGCTGGCAAGTCAACCCTGCTGGCGGTGGCCGCTGGCGATCTGCGGCCCGATGTTGGCGAAGTGCAGCTGCATGGCGCGCCATTGCGCAGCTACAAGGCCGGCCCATTGGCGCGCGAACGCGCGGTGATGCCGCAGGAACATGGCGTGCGCTTCGCCTTCAGCGTTGAAGAAGTGGTGGCGATGGGGCGGCTGCCACATCCGCCGGATCCCGCGGTGGACGATATGCGCGTAGAAGCCGCCATCGACGCCGCCGAGCTGCAGGCGCTGCGTCTGCGCGAAGTGCAGCAGTTGTCCGGCGGTGAATCGGCACGAACCACGTTTGCGCGCGTGCTGGCGCAGGACACGCCGCTGCTGTTGCTGGATGAGCCGACCGCCGCGCTGGATCTGCGGCACCAGGAACGCACGCTGCGCAGCGTGCGCGCGTGCGCCGAAGCAGGCGCCTGCGTGATCGTGGTGCTGCATGATCTGAATCTTGCAGCCGGCTACGCCGATCGCATCGTGCTGCTGGAGCGGGGCAGGGTGGCGGCCGACGGCACGCCTGCGCAGGTGCTGACCGAAGCGAACCTGCAGCGCGTATACCAGCAGGATGTGGTGGTGCTGCAGCATCCGCGCCGGGGTGTGCCGCTGGTGGTGGTGACCTGATGCGGTAAAGCGTCGTGTCGCATCGCGACGTATTATTGGCGGCTCGTTTTTCTCAACGG
The DNA here is from genome assembly GCF_003105135.1 of Stenotrophomonas sp. SPM. Taxonomy (NCBI): domain Bacteria; kingdom Pseudomonadati; phylum Pseudomonadota; class Gammaproteobacteria; order Lysobacterales; family Lysobacteraceae; genus Stenotrophomonas; species Stenotrophomonas sp. SPM. The sequence goes on from NZ_QETL01000031.1 coordinate 37,593, forward strand.
ACTGACCCCCATGAAGCACCATTTCCCCCGCGCTGCACTGCTGGTTTGGCTGGCTGCAACGGCGTGCACCGCGCATGCCGCCTCCACCCGCACGGTGTCGATCGAGGAGGCGGCCGACCAGGCCACGTCGATCGAAACGCGGCATGCAAGCCGCGCAGGCGCCGCGCCCGATGTGTTCACCACGCACTACTTCACCGGTGGCGCGATGATGATGGCCTGGGGCGATCAGCGCGTGCTGCTGCTCTGCAAGAAGTCGGCCTATCTCAAACTGCCGGGCATGAAGCCTGCGGCCAGCGAGTTGCCGCTGGAGAAGCGCCAGATGGTCGGCTACGAGGCCATGATGGCCGGCTACGGCGGTATCGCAGCCATTGTCGGGCTGGCAGATGGTTCGGTTGAAGTGGCTGACGATGGCAGTGAAGTGCGTCGCCATGCCGAGCGCCCGTGGGCCTACGGCACTGAACGCTACGATGTGATCAGCCAGCGCATGCCGGGTGGCGCGCTGCGCGTACGCGCGTTAAAGACGGCAACGGTGAATACTGCGAAGCCGTCGAAGCCGGGCGCCACCTTCAGCAGTGACGAGGATCAGGCTGCACGTTTGGCCGAGCTGGGTGCGGTGGGCAGCTGGACCGAGATAACCATGTACGACTCGCCCAAGCGTGGCGAGGTCGATCCTAAGTACCCGTTGAAGGACTGGGTGTCGGTGACAGGTGACCATGCTGCGACTGTGGCTGAGGCGCGCCGGATCAACGGCTGCGAGTGACGCTCGCTGCAGGGGTCAGAGCCCTTGGCTTTGCCAAGGGCTATTGCCCCCTCAAGCATCATCGTTCCATCC
>NZ_QETL01000032.1:0-37996 GCF_003105135.1 Stenotrophomonas sp. SPM
GGGTGGGTCCGGTTGAGGGGGTGTGAGCGGCATGGATGCCGCGACCAAGCCCCCATGGATGGGTTCAGGGCTTCCCCCTCAACCGGACCCACCCCGCCAACCCCAGGAAGCCTGCCTCTGCTGTTGCTTCGGCTTCGGGGGGTGCAGGACGACAGCCCTGCAGAACACACCCCACCCCCTACCAAGGTAGGGCGGCCCGCATGCCAGCACCGGACTATCCTCGATTGCATGACTTTGTCTGGGAGGGCTGCGTCATGAACTACGAGGAAACCTACCGCCGCTCGATCGACGAGCCGGAGGCGTTCTGGGGCGAGGAAGCCAAGCGCATCTACTGGCATGTGCCGCCGAAGCAGGTGCTGGATTACAGCAACCCGCCGTTCCGCCGCTGGTATGTCAGCGGTGAAACCAACCTCTGCTACAACGCCGTCGACCGCCACCTCGTCGATCGCGCCGACCAGCTCGCGCTGGTCGCGGTCTCCACCGAAACCAACGTCACCCGCGAAATCACCTATCGCCAGCTGTACCGCGAAGTGAATGACTTCGCCGCGGTGCTGCAGCGCCTCGGTGTCGGCCACGGCGATCGCGTGGTCATCTACATGCCCAACATGGCCGAAGCCGTGTTCGCCATGCTGGCCTGCGCGCGCATCGGCGCCGTGCACTCGGTGGTGTTCGGTGGCTTCGCCGCGCACAACCTGGCGCTGCGCATCGACGATGCCAAGCCGAAGCTGCTGATCGCTGCCGATGCCGGCATGCGCGGTGGCAAGGTCATTCCGTACAAGGCCATGGTCGACGCGGCCTGTGCCGAAGCGGCCAACCCGCCGCCGCACGTGCTGATCGTCTCGCGCGGCCTGGATCCGGCCGAGCCGCGCATGCAGGGACGCGATGTCGACTACGCTGCACTGCGTGCGCAGGTGGGCGAAGTGGACGTGCCGGTGAAATGGCTCGAATCCAGCGAACCCAGCTACCTGCTCTATACCTCCGGCACCACCGGCAAGCCCAAGGGCGTGCAGCGCGATGTCGGCGGCTACGCGGTAGCGATGGCGCAGTCGATGCAGACCGTGTTCGACTGCAAGCCCGGCCAGGTGATGTTCTCCACATCGGACGTGGGCTGGGCCGTCGGCCATTCCTACAACGTGTACGGGCCGTTGATCGGCGGCTGCACCTCGCTGCTGTACGAAGGCCTGCCGACCAACCCGGACCCGGGCATCTGGTGGGCGCTGTGCGAGCAGTACAACGTGCGCACGATGTTCTCCTCGCCCACCGCCATCCGCGTGCTGAAGAAGCACGATGCCGACTTCATCCACCGCCACGACCTGGATGCGCTGAAGTACCTGTTCCTGGCCGGCGAGCCGCTGGATGAACCCACAGCGCACTGGATCAGCGAGGCGCTGGGCAAGCCGATCATCGACAACTACTGGCAGACCGAAACCGGCTGGCCGGCGCTGACCCTGCTGCCGGGGCTGGACATGAAGCCGGTGCGCTTCGGCTCGCCGGGTTTCCCCAATCTCGGCTATCGCATGAAGGTGATCGACGAGAACACCGGTGAGGAAGTCGCCGCCGGGCAGAAGGGCGTGCTGGTGGTCACGCCGCCGCTGCCGCCGGGCTGCATGAGTACGGTGTGGAACGACGATGCGCGCTTCATGCAGAGCTACTTCAGCCACTTCAAGGAGCTGCTGTACAGCTCGCTGGACTGGGCCATTCGCGATGACGACGGCTACACCTTCATCCTTGGCCGCACCGACGATGTGATCAACGTCGCCGGCCATCGCCTGGGCACGCGCGAGATCGAGGAAGCCATTTCCGGCCACCCGCGCGTGGCCGAGGCGGCGGTGATCGGGGTCAAGGACGAACTGAAGGGGCAGGTGCCGCTGGTGTTCGTCACCCTCAAGCAGGGACTCAACGGCGAGGATCCGGCACCGGTGGTGGCCGAGATGATGGCGGCGGTAACCGCCTCGCTCGGCGCGGTGGCCCGGCCGGCGCATGTGCACGTGGTCAATGCGCTGCCCAAGACCCGGTCGGGCAAGCTGCTGCGGCGTTCGCTGCAGGCGCTGGCCGAACAGCGCGACCCGGGCGACCTGTCGACCCTGGATGACCCCGGGGCGCTGGAAGAGATCCTCCGCGCGCTGGGGCGGTAAGCCGATTCTGTAGAGCCGAGCCCGCGCTCGGCTGCGTTTGCCTGGTGGAGAAAAGCCGCCAGGCATGGCCTGGCGCTACCCATCCGTCAGACATGCGCTAAGCTCGGCCTGTCATCGATCTGCGACAGGGGCTGCGCTTCGGGGAAGCTGCGCAGGCTCCGACGATGGCGGGCAAGGGGGCGCGTCCGTCCGGGCGCGCAGATGAAGCGCATCAAGGATCGGGGGGATGCATGGCACTGCTGCACGCCAAGACGGCCGCTGGCCGCCAGGAAATCGAAGACCGTGGCCGTCGCCTGCCGGCGGGACTGCGTTCGATCCTGTTGATGGTCGATGGCCGGCGCGATGACAACGAACTGCGCGGCCTGCTGGAAGGCCTGCGCGCACCGCAGGATGCATTGCAGCAACTGGCGGCGCTGGAGCTGATCGAAGTGATCGGTGGTTCGGTGGAGCCGGTGGCCGCGCGCGGCCTCAGCAGCGGCCGCGAGCAGGATCCGGCGCTGTACCAGCAGCTGTACGACGCGATGAGCGACGCGGTTCGTCGCCATCTGGGCCTGAAGGGCTATTTCATGCAACTGAAGATCGAGCGCTGCAAGGATGCGTTGTCGCTGGAGCGGCTGTGCCCGGAACTTCAGGAGGCCGTGGCGAAAGCGCGCAGTCCGGCGCTGGCCCAGCGCTGGTGGCAGGAAACCCAAGCGCTGCTGTCGTCGGCCACCGGCGAGGTCGTGCAGGCCTGAGGTGGCGGGTAAAGTGGGCGATGGATTCCACTGCCCCTCGAGGAGACCTGCGTGCAGGACGAACACCACACCACCGACACGCCCGGTTGGGACGCCATCAACGCCGCGCTGGCACCGCTGTATGCCGGCCAGGAGCCGCGCCATTACGGCACCGCGTTGCCCTACACGCTGGGCGGCCAGGACCCGCTGGACGGCATCAGCGTGTACTGGGCCGACGCACCGGTGCCGCACTGGCACTACGTCACCTACGGCTTTTCCGAACTGTATGCGAAGGAAAGCAGCGATGCCGACGCCAGCGGTTATGGCTTCGAGCTGACGTTCCGCCTGGCGGCAGCGCCCGGCGAGGACGCCACCAGTACGCCGCCGGTGTGGCCGCTGAACCTGCTGCAGAACCTGGCGCGCTATGTGTTCGGCAGCGGCAACGTGTTCGAGGATGGCCACCATCTCAATGCCAACGGACCGATCGCGCTGGAGACCGGCACCCGCCTGTGCCATCTGGCCTTCATTGCCGACCCGCAGCTGCCGGCGCGTGACACCGCCAACGGCCACCTGCAGTTCCTGCAGCTGGTCGGCCTGACCGACGAGGAGATGGAGGCAGTCAAGCGCTGGTCGACCCGTGATGTGCTGCAGGCTCTGCAGCCGGCGATGCCGCTGTGGATCACCGACCTGCACCGCGGCAACCTGCTCGACGATCCCGCGCTGGCGGCACGGGTGCGCGAGGGCAGTGAACGCGAAGGGTCCAGCACCGGCATGCTGTTCATTGAAACGCTGCAGTGGCGCCACGAGGCGGGGGTGACCACGCTGGTGCTGGGCGCCGGCCAGGTGTCGAGCGTGAGCGAGCTGCTGGGCCTGCGCCTGCGCCACGGCAAGCCGCTGGAGCTGGTCAGTCGTGAGCGTCAGTGGACGTTCGTGCCTGCCGCTGGCGACTCTGCCAACGATGTTGGAAGCGACAGCGCGCTCTGGGCCCTGGACGAGGCCGGGCTGCAGGCGATGGCGGCGGCGCCGGCCGAACGCGGGCTGTACCCGGTGGCGGAGGCGCTGCGCATTGAAGTGGTGCCGACCCAGCTGCGCGACGGCAAGGGCGAGGTCATCCGCGAGATCGGCTGAGCGCGACGAACGCGCGGGGTGGGGTCAGAGCCGCCTGCTGCGCAGACGGATCCGACCCCGCGCCAGAGGGGATCAGATCCGTTCGCCATGCGAACGGCTCCGACCCCGTCCCAGGCCTCAGGCCAGGCCTTCGGCCTTCAGCACGGCCTGCACGCCAGCGTCGGCTTCCATGCGGGTCTTGAACGCGGCTACGTTGTCCAGGCCGGCCAGGTCGACCTTGGCGGCTGCGGCCCAGCGCAGGGTGATGTAGAAGTAGGGGTCGGCGAAGCTGCGGAAACCGGCCAGCCACGGCTTGTCGGCCAGCTGCTTGTCGGCGGTCTCGAACAGGCCACGCAGGCGCTTGCGCGCGGCGGCGCGGATGGCGTCGAACTGGCCTTCATCGGCGATGAACTTGGCCGGCCCGAACAGCGGCGAGAACGCCGGGTGCACGTCCGAATTGACGAAGGACAGCCAGCGGGTGGCTTCGGCGCGCTGCTGCGCGCTGCCATCACCGGCCAGGCCGGCCTGCGGGAAGCTGTCGGCGATGTAGCCCATGATCGCTGCGTTCTGCAGCAGCATGAAATCACCATCGACCAGGGCGGGCACCGCACCGGCCGGGTTGATCTTGAGGAATTCCGGACCCTTCAGGGTGTCCTTGTCCAGCAGTTCCACGTCATAGGGCTGGCCGGTCCACTGCAGTGCGATGTGGTCGGCGGTGGAACAGGCACCGGGCTTGCTGTACAGCTTCATGGGAACTCCAGGCGGGGCGGGAAACGCCCACTATCCCAGAGCCTGCCGGCGCGCGGCAACGCTGCCGCCGGCAACAGATCGTTACGACTGGCGAGGCTTGAGGTTCTGCACCTTATAGAAGGTGTGGTCGCCGATGGTCGCCACCTGGTAGGCATTGCGCCAATTCGGGCTGGCGATGGACAGCGCGGCGAAGTGGCTGGCGCCGGGCACGATCTCGCGGCGTTCGCCGGCCGGCAGCGCCCAGTTGCGCTCGGCGTCGAAGGCCACGTTCATCGCCTCGCTCCAGGCCGCATCGTTGCCCAGCTGGGTGCCGGGGGAGACGATGGTCGGGGCGAACTGCTTGCGCGCGGTGACCACCTGGCACATCGAATCACCCCACAGGCCGCTGTCGAGGCGGCGCAGTGCGACTTCGGCGACGGCCTGCTGGCCGCGCAGGGTCTGGTCGCGGGCTTCCAGGTAAACGGTGGTGCTCAAACACAATGAATCAGCGGCCGGCTGCGGCAACAACTGCGACAGCCAGAGAATCCAGGCCAGTTTCATGTAACTCCTTGCTCCGTGTGGGCCGCACCTCTGGATTCCCGCAGCGGGGGCTGCGGGCCGGGGTACGACTTGGCGTCATGGGGAGGCGGCCATCGGGGCCGCCCCGTGGGCGACCCCAAAAGAAACGATCAATCCGATCGAGGGGGTCGCGCCGGCTCACCGGAAACTGGCTGGTGAGCGGAAAGTTGGCGCAAGGTAGGGGGGGATTGCCGAACGCATCCTGAATCGGCTTGCTTGACATTCAGGTTCGGGCCGGGTGACGGAAATCACATTCCGTCCCCCATTCAGGGTCGAACTACAGCGCGGCAGCCACCCGGCTGCCCTGATCGATTGCTCGTTTTGCGTCGAGTTCGGCAGCCACATCGGCACCGCCGATCAGCTGCGCGGCGATGCCCGCGGCCTGCAGTTCGGCCAGCAACGCACGGTTCGGTTCCTGCCCGGCGCAGACCACCACATGGTCGACCGGCAGCAGCTGTTCGCTCCCCTCGACGCGGATGCGCAGGCCATCGTCGTCCACGCCCAGGTACTCCACACCACCGAGCATGCGCACGCCCTTGGCCTTCAGCGTGGCGCGGTGGATCCAGCCGGTGGTCTTGCCCAGCCGCGCACCGGGTTTGCCGGCACTCCGCTGCAGCAGCCAGAGGCGACGCGGCGAAGCCTCCACCTGCGGGGTGGCCAGGGCGCCGCGGGCCTCGAAGCGGCTGTCCACGCCCCATTCGGCCATCCAGCGCTGCGGGTCCAGCGACGGCGAGGGGCCGGCATGGCTGAGGAATTCGCCGACATCGAAGCCGATGCCGCCGGCGCCAATGATCGCCGCGTTGGCGCCGACTTCGACCCGGCCCAGCAGCACGTCCAGGTAGCTGACCACCTTGGCGTGGTCGGCACCGGGGAAATCGACCTTGCGCGGGGTGATGCCGGTGGCCAGCACCACCGCGTCGAAGCCGGCCAGGGCGGCCGCGTCGGCGCGCGTGTCCAGGCGCAGCTGCACGCCGGTTTCGGCCAGCTTGTGGCGGAAGTACCGCAGGGTCTCGTGGAACTCTTCCTTGCCCGGGATGCGCTTGGCCACGTTGAACTGGCCGCCGATCTCCCCGCCGGCATCGAACAGGGTGACCTGGTGGCCACGTCCGGCAGCCACCGTGGCGCAGGCCAGGCCGGCCGGCCCGGCACCGACCACGGCGACCTTTTTCGGTGCGGTGGTCGGGCGGTAGACCAGCTCGGTCTCGTGCGCGGCACGCGGGTTGACCAGGCAGCTGGCCAGCTTGTTCTCGAACACGTGGTCCAGGCAGGCCTGGTTGCAGGCGATGCAGGTGTTGATCGCCTCGGCGCGGCCGGCGCGGGCCTTGTTCGGCCACTGCGGGTCGGCCAGCAGCGGGCGTGCCAGCGACACCATGTCGGCGCCGCCACCGGCCAGGATGCGCTCGGCCACGTCGGGCATGTTGATGCGGTTGGTCGCCACCAGCGGCACCTTCACGTGCGGCTTGAGCTTGGCGGTGACCCCGGCGAAGGCCCCACGCGGCACCGAGGTGGCGATGGTCGGAATGCGCGCCTCGTGCCAGCCGATGCCGGAATTGATGATCGTCGCGCCGGCGGCCTCGATGGCCTGCGCCTGCTGCACGATCTCCTCCCAGTTGCTGCCGTCATCGACCAGGTCGACCAGCGACAGCCGGTAGATGATGATGAAGTCCGGCCCGCAGGCCTCACGGATGCGGCGCACGATCTCCACCGCGAAGCGCATGCGCTGCTTTGCGTCGCCACCCCAGGCATCGGTGCGCGTGTTGGTGCGCGGGGCGATGAACTCGTTGATGAGGTAGCCCTCCGAGCCCATCACTTCCACGCCGTCGTAGCCGGCCTCGCGGGCCAGCCTGGCGCTGCGCGCGTAGTCGGCGATATGGCGTTCGACGCCGCTGGCCGACAACGCACGCGGGGTGAACGGATTGATCGGCGCCTTCAGCTTCGACGGCGCCACCGACAGCGGGTGATACGCGTAGCGACCGGCGTGCAGCAGCTGCAGGCAGATCTTCGCGCCGTGCTGGTGCGCGGCGGCGGTGAGCTGGCGGTGCGGGCGTACTTCCCACGGCCAGGACAGTTTGCCGCCGAACGGCTTCAGCCAACCCACCACGTTCGGCGCGAAGCCTCCGGTGACGATCAGGCCGACGCCGCCCTCGGCGCGCTCGGCGAAGTAGGCGGCCAGGCGCGGGAAGTCGCGGGCGCGATCTTCCAGGCCGGTGTGCATCGAGCCCATCAGCACCCGGTTGCGCAGCTGGGTGAAGCCCAGGTCCAGCGGGGAGAACAGGTGCGGGTAGGCGGTTTCGTTGGCTGGCGACATGGTCGATACGCTTGCGTACGGAAGCGCGCAGCGTGCCGCGAAACCGCGGCCGGGGCAAGGGCTGGTGCAGCGCACGGTAGCGCGCGGGGCCATGCCCGGCGATGCGGTCACCCGTGGCCGCGCTGCGCGCTCGCCGGGCGTGGCCCGGCGCTACCACCCGCCGGGCGGCCGATGCCGAACCAGCCCAGGGTGAATCCGCACAGCGGGCCGATCAGCACGGCGAAGGCCAGCGTGCCCAGGCCGATGTTGCCGCCCAGCCACCAGCCCACCGCCAGCGCGCTGCCTTCGATGAGGGTGCGGACCTTCCAGATCGGCCAGCCGGTGCGTGCATGCAGGCCGGTCATCAGCCCATCGCGCGAACCGGGGCCGAGCCGTGCGCCGATGTACAGGCCGGTGGCCAGCGCGATCAGCAGCAGGCCGGCGCAGAACAGCAGCAGCTGCCACGCCAGGCCGACGGCCGGCGGCAGCAGCCACAGGCCGAACTGCGCGGACGGCCCGATCAGCAGCACGTTGAGCACCGTGCCCACGCCGGGCTTCTGCCGCAGTGGCCACCACAGCAGCAGCACCACCAGGCCCACCAGGTTGGTGACCAGGCCGAACGACAGCGGCGAGTGCAGGGTGATGCCCTGTGACAGCACGTCCCACGGCGCCACGCCGATGGCCGCGCGCACCATCAGGGCGATGCCGAATCCATACAGGAACAGGCCGGTGACAAGTTGCAGCAGGCGCAGGCGCAGGGCGGTGGGCATGGGGGTTCCGGGGGAGGGGAGATCTGTTCCCACCGTAGTCCCGCTTCGGCGTTCGTTATAGATACAGATGCGAGGCAATGCGCGCGTACAGCAGCGTGACCGCCAATGCGCTGTTCCGCATCAACGGTAATGACGGGCCGGAGCGAAGGATATCGGTCGGTGCGCAACTGAAACCACGACATCGAATGACGTTTTCACCACTTCTACGGCCGGGGAGCGGTTCCTGTCACAAGGTTCCTCACTTCAACGGGCGCGCGCTGAATCCCGCCGCCAAGCCGTCTGCTAACTCTCTCGCCTGTTCTCCTTAATCCCCTCCAAACCCTTGCCGCATGGGTGTCTTGCGGATTTTCATGATCCTGTATAGGGTTTCAACGTCGAATCGTTGGCTGGTCGGGTGCGACGCTTCACATGTTACGTGACTGTTAACATGACCTTCACCCGCCTGAGCATAATGTTCGCGGCGGTGGCGTGCTGAATCGGCTGTCGAACATCGACGCAGTAGTGCTGGCCCATGCCTCTACCGGTTTCATACCCCCGAAATAGGAGCTGTACTCAATGAACAAGAAGATCCTTACTGCCGCGCTGCTGGGTGGTCTGGCTTTCGCCCAGGCTGCGTCCGCGCAGGAGTTCGATGACCGCTGGTACCTGACCGGTTCGGCCGGCTTCAACTTCCAGGACAGCGACCGTCTGACCAATGACGCTCCGTTCGTGACTCTGGGCCTGGGCAAGTTCATCAGCCCGAACTGGTCGCTGGACGGTGAGCTGAACTACCAGAACCCGAACTTCGACGCCAACCAGGACCTGAACTGGTCCCAGTACGGCATCTCGTTCGACGTTCGTCGCCACTTCATCCAGGAAGGCCGCGGCTGGAACCCGTACATCGTCGGTGGCCTGGGCTACCAGAAGTCGGAAGAAGAATACGCTGCCCTGGACAACAACGGTCCGCGTGAGCGCAAGGACGGCAACCTGTCGGCCAAGCTGGGCGTCGGCCTGCAGACCACCTTCGAAAAGCGCGTTGCTGTTCGCGCCGAAGTGGCCTACCGCGCTGACTTCGACGACCAGAGCGTTGCCGCGCGCGACGAGAGCTGGTTCGGCGACGTGCTGGCTTCGGTCGGCGTCGTGATCCCGCTGGGCCCGGCCCCGGTGGCCGCTGTTGCCCCGGCTCCGGCTCCGGTTGCCCCGAGCTGCGCCGACCTGGATGACGACGGTGACGGCGTCAACAACTGCGACGACAAGTGCCCGAACTCGCAGCCGGGTCAGACCATCGGTCCGGACGGTTGCCCGGTGCCGGTCTCGATCGACCTGAAGGGCGTGAACTTCGACTTCGACAAGTCGAACCTGCGTCCGGACGCTGTGGCCATCCTGTCGGAAGCTTCGGAAATCCTGAAGCGTTACCCGGACCTGCGCGTTGAAGTCGCCGGTCACACCGACTCGAAGGGTACCGACGCTTACAACCAGAAGCTGTCCGAGCGTCGCGCCACCGCCGTGTACAACTACCTGACCCAGAACGGTGTGGACGCTGGCCGTCTGCAGGGCCCGATCGGCTACGGCGAGAGCCGTCCGATTGCCCCGAACACCAACCCGGATGGTTCGGATAACCCGGAAGGTCGCGCCAAGAACCGTCGTACCGAGCTGAACGTCCAGAACTAAGTTCTGACGCTCTGCCAGTAAGACACAGCAGGACCCGGCTTCGGCCGGGTCTTGTTGTCTGTGGGCCCGGGAAACACAGCCGTCCCGCCCTCTGAACGACCGTTCGTCGGCATTTTGCCCGCAAAACCAATGAGTTGCCGTATTCATTGAAAGTGGCGCTTGAAAGCTGTCGCGGCATTGCTAAACTCGCCGCGTCACTTCCTTTCGTGGATGCACCTCATGCTGCGCTCTGCATCGGCCGTCGTCCTGGCGCTGGCCCTGGTTCCCGTCGCCCACGCGGCGGTTGATTGCTCGGTCAACACCAGCGCCTCGCCGCTGCCCCTGCCGGCCACGGCCATCGCGCCGGTGGCCGATGAGCTGTACATCCGCGGCACCCAGCTGGGCATGTCCAGCGGCGTGCTGGGCAGCAGCTACGATCCCTCGCAGTCGCTGGACCAGGTGCTGCAGCGCCTGCGCATCGATGGCTGCCAGAACATCGCCAAGGCCATCCCGAGCGCACCGGCGGTGAAGCCGAACGATCCGGCGGCCTACAAGCCGCAGACCGAGTTCGACAACACGCCATGGCGCTTTGACATGAGCCAGAACGGCAAGCGCATGACCGCAGAAGAGTTCGACGCCTGGATGAAGGCGCGTGGCGTGCGCGTGGTGAAGGCGCGTCCGGCGCCGGCCGCTGCCGCCGCCCCGGCCACCACCGAAGCACCGGCTGAGACCAAGCCGGGCGAGAAGAAGTAAGCCGCGCGGGGAGCAGAGGCTTGCGCACGCGCCGCCCTCCTGCCACCCCCGCCGCCCGCTCCCACGCTCCGCGTGGGCGTGCGAAGCCCCCTGCCGCACCCGCCGGTGTCCGTCATGGCCTGGCGCGCGTGCTGTCCAAGGCGGGCGTCTGTTCGCGTACCGAAGCCGCGCGCTGGATCGCTGACGGTCGCGTGCGGGTGTCCGGGCGCATCGTCCGCGATCCCGAGTTCCCGATTGCGCAGCCGGCACCGCCCATCGAAGTGGACGGCCAGCCGCTGGGCGCGCCGCAGCGCCTGTACCTGATGCTCAACAAGCCGCGCGGGGTGGTCACCACCGCGCAGGATGAGCGTGGCCGCGACACCGTCTACCGCTGCTTCGATGACGCCGGCCTGCCGTGGATCGCGCCGGTCGGGCGGCTGGACAAGGCCAGCGAAGGCCTGCTGCTGTTCAGCAACGACCCGCAGTGGGCCGCGCGCCTGACCGATCCGCAGACCGGGCCGGACAAGACCTACCACGTACAGATCGACCGCCTGCCGGACGAGGCCACCCTGGCCGCGCTGCAGGCCGGCATCGACGACGAGGGCGAGTTCCTGGTCGCCCGGGCCGTGCGCGTGCTGCGCAGCGGCGACAAGACCGCATGGCTGGAGGTCGTCCTCGAAGAGGGGCGCAATCGCCATATCCGCCGCCTGTTGGCGGCCTTCGACCTGCAGGTGCTGCGCCTGGTCCGGGTTGCGATCGGCGGGCTGGCGCTCGGCGATCTCGGCAAGGGCCAGTGGCGGGTGCTGGAGGTCAGCGACCAGCAGCGGCTGGGGGCCGCTGCACCGGGCTGAAGTCCGGCCCACGGCTGGCAGCTGCCGGCCACCGTTCCAGGCGTAGGGGGCGCCTGGCTTTCGATTCATTTGAACGGAGCGTGCCCATGTACCCGAGCCTCGACCGAACCCTGCGCTGCGCCAGCCTGCTGCTGCCGCTCGCACTGCTGACCGCCTGTGGCGGCCACAAGAAAGTGGCCAAGGCAGAAACCCTGGTGGAAACGCCGGTGGTGGAAGTGAAGACCCCGGAACTGGACGGCCGCGGCAGTTACCGCTTCATGATGAGCGACGGCGACCACAAGATGACCGCCGACGAGTTCGATGCCTGGATGAAGGCCAACGGCATCCGTGTAGCCAAGGGCAACGCGCAGGACGCCACCGCCAAGCCGGTGGTGGTGGCCAGCAAGGACGAGCCCAACGACAAGAAGAAAAAGAAGAAGTGATGCGCGTTGCGCGTCACGCCGGTAGCGCCGGGCCGTGCCCGGCGAGCGCGTAGCGCGGAAGCTGTTGGTGGGGTCAGAGCCCTTTCCTGCGGAAAGGGATCCGACCCCGGTGCATCATCAGCCCTTGATCACGCCCAGTTCCAGGCCGATGCGGGTGAACGCATCGATGGCGCGGTCCAGGTGCTCACGCGTGTGCGCGGCGCTGATCTGGGTGCGGATGCGGGCCTGGCCCTTGGGCACCACCGGGAAGAAGAAGCCGATCGCGTAAATGCCTTCTTCCAGCAGGCGCTCGGCGAACTTCTGCGCCAGCGGGGCGTCGTACAGCATCACCGGGCTGATCGGGTGCACGCCCGGCTTCACGTCGAAACCTGCAGCGGTCATCTTTTCGCGGAAGTAGGTGGTGTTCTGCGCCAATGTGTCGCGCAGGTCGTCAGCGGCGGCCAGCATCTCGAAGGCCTTGATGCCGGCGGCGACCACGTGCGGCGGCAGCGAGTTGGAGAACAGGTAGGGGCGCGAGCGCTGGCGCAGCAGCTCGATCACCTCGGCGCTGGCGCAGGTGAAGCCGCCCAGCGCGCCGCCCATGGCCTTGCCCAGGGTGCCGGTGATGATGTCGATCTTCTCCAGCACGCCCTTCACTTCGGCCGAGCCGCGGCCGCTGGCACCGAGGAAGCCGGTGGCATGGCATTCGTCGATGTGGACCAGCGCGTTGTACTTCTTCGCCAGCGCGGTGATCTCGTCCAGCGGGGCGATGAAGCCGTCCATCGAGAACACGCCGTCGGTGGTGATCAGCTTGGTCTTGCAGCCGGCGGCATCGGCAGCCTGCAGCTGCGCTTCCAGGTCGGCCATGTCGCAGTTGGCGTAGCGGAAGCGCTTGGCTTTGCACAGGCGCACGCCGTCGATGATCGAGGCGTGGTTCAGCGCATCGGAAATGATCGCGTCGTTCTCGCCGAGCAGCGGCTCGAACAGGCCGCCGTTGGCGTCGAAGCAGGCCGCGTACAGTATGGTGTCCTGCTTGCCGAAGAAGTCGGCGATCTGCTTTTCCAGCTGCTTGTGCAGGTCCTGGGTTCCACAGATGAAGCGCACCGAGGCCATGCCGAAGCCGTGGGTGTCCAGGGCGTCCTTGGTCGCCTGGATCAGGTCAGGGTGGTCGGCCAGGCCCAGGTAGTTGTTGGCGCAGAAGTTGAGCACGGTGCGGCCGTCGTCGAGGGTGATCTCGGCCGACTGCGGGCTGGTGATGATCCGCTCGGACTTGAACAGGCCCTGGGCGCGGATGGCGTCCAGTTCCTCGGCGTAGTGGCGGGTCAGGGCAGAGGAGGTCTCGGTCATGGCGTGGGCACGGCTCAGCACGGGAAACCGCTGATTCTACCGGGCAACGGTGGCCGGCAGCCGCCTGCGGCGGGCCATCGCCATGGCCGGCACATGTTGCATCGCAATATCAAACAGGTTAAAAAACCGTGAACCGGTAGCGATTCCGCCGGCTGCGCCACCCGCCTCCCCCCGCCACCGCCATCCGGAGATGTCCATGAAGACTGCCTGCCGCTGCCTCGCCGTTGCTGCTGCCCTCTGCCTTGCCCCGTTCGCCGCCAGTGCCCAGGAAGAGGCCACTTCGCCGATCAGCTGGAACATCACCGGCGTCTCCGATTACATGTTCCGCGGCGTGTCGCAGACCGATGAAAACCCCACCGGCCAGGCCGGCCTCACCTATACCTCGCCGGTGGGCGTGTACGCAGGTGTCTGGGGGTCGGGCGTGGATTTCGGCAATGGCAGCCCGGACTTCGAGGTCGACTACTTCGTCGGCTACAACGTCGACTTCAGCGAGAACGTGAACTTCGACGTGATGCTCAACCGCTACACCTACCCGGGGGCCAGTGAGCTGGCTTACAACGAACTGATAACCAAGACCAGTTTTGCCAAGAACTACAACGTTACCGTGGCCTACACCAACGATGTGTGGAACAGCGGCACCGACGGCTGGTACTACGCGGTGGGCGGCGAATGGCCGCTGCCGAACGATTTCGCGATCACCGCCAATGTCGGCCGCAGCACGTTCGAACACGGCCTGGCCAAGGACTACACTGATTTCAACATCGGCGTGAGCCGCGCCATCGGCATGGTCAACGTCGGCCTTGGCTTCTACGGCACGGATGGCAACGGTCGCGACAACTCGGGCAAGCTGGCTGACAACCGCGTGGTGCTGACCGTCTCGGTCGGCAAGTGAGGCTGCGCTGCTGACGCCACGAAAAAGGCGCCCGATGGGCGCCTTTTTCTTGCCAGCGACGCCGGGCATGGCCCGGCCCTACCGTATGCCGGTCAGTTCCAGCTCAACACGACCTTGCCGGCCTTGCCTTCTTCCATCAGGTCGAAGCCCTTCTGGAAATCGTCGATCGGCAGCTGGTGGGTCATCACCTTGCCCAGCGGGAAGCCGGACAGCACCAGCTGGGTCATCTTGTACCAGGTCTCGTACATCTTGCGGCCGTAGATGCCCTGCACGGTCAGGCCCTTGAAGATGATCTTGTCCCAGTCGCAGCCGGCGCCCTTGGGCATGATGCCGAGCATGGCGATCTTGCCGCCGTGGTACATGCAGTCGAGCATGTCGTTGAAGGCGCGCGGGTTGCCGCTCATTTCCAGGCCCACGTCGAAACCCTCCATGTGCAGCTCCTTCATCACGTCCTTCAGCGACTGGTTGGCGACGTTGACCACGCGGGTGGCGCCCATGTCGGCGGCCAGCTTCAGGCGGAAGTCGTTGACGTCGGTGACCACCACGTTGCGCGCACCGATGTGCTTGCAGATGCCGGCGGCGATGATGCCGATCGGGCCTGCGCCGGTGATCAGCACGTCCTCGCCGATGACGTCGAATTCCAGCGCGCAGTGCGCGGCATTGCCGTACGGGTCGAAGAAGGCGGCCAGCTCGGACGGGATCTGGTCGGGGATCGGCCACAGGTTGCTGGCCGGCATCACCATGTATTCGGCGAAGGCGCCGTTGACGTTGACGCCGATGCCGACGGTGTTCGGGCACAGGTGCGGGCGGCCGCCGCGGCAGTTGCGGCAGTGGCCGCAGACGATGTGGCCTTCGGCCGAGACGCGCTGGCCGATTTCATAGCCGGTGACGGCCGAGCCGAGTCCGGCGACGCGGCCGACGAACTCATGGCCGATGGTCAGGCCGGGCTTGATGGTGCGCTGGCTCCATTCGTCCCACAGGTAGATGTGCAGGTCGGTACCGCAGATGGCGGTCTTTTCCAGCTTGATCAGGACCTCGTTCGGGCCAGGGGTCGGCACCGGAACCTCTTCGAGCCAGATGCCCTTGGCTGCTTCGCGCTTGACCAGGGCCTTCATCGTTTGCTGCGCCATCGGGTGGAACTCATCAGGGGGAAAACGCGGATTATAGAGGCCTGCGCGGGATTCCCATGTTGCGCTGCGGGTGCTTTGGCGCTCCCGGTAGCGCCGGGCCATGCCCGGCGGAGGGCAGTGGGCCGGCCCATGACTTCCGGGGATCGGGACGGGGCCGGGGGCTGGGCTACACTCGGCGGTTCTTTCACCAGGGGCCGCTCGATGCGCTCGAACCTGCTTGCATTCTCCGTCGTCGCCAGCCTCGGGCTGGTCCAGGTCGCCCATGCCGCCGAAGGCATGTGGGTGCCGCAGCAGCTGCCGGAAATCGCCGGCCCGCTGCAGAAGGCCGGCCTGAAGCTGTCCCCGGAACAGCTGGCCGACCTGACCGGCGACCCGATGGGCGCGGTGGTCGCGCTCGGCGGCTGCACCGCCAGCTTTGTCTCCCCGCAGGGCCTGGTGGTCACCAACCACCACTGTGCCTACGGCGCCATCCAGCTGAACTCGACCGCGCAGAAGAACCTGATCAAGGACGGTTTCAACGCGCCCAAGCTCAGCGATGAACTGAGCGCCGGCCCGAACGCCCGCGTGTTCGTGCTCGACCAGATCACCGACGTCACCGCCCGGGCCAAGGCCGCCATCGCGGCCGCCGGCAAGGATCCGCTGGCCCGCAGCCGCGCCCTGGATGCGTTCGACAAGGCCCAGGTGGCCGCCTGTGAAGCCGATGCCGGTTTCCGCTGCCGCCTGTACTCGTTCAGCGGCGGCAACACCTACCGCCTGTTCCGCAACATGGAAATCAAGGACGTGCGCCTGGTCTACGCGCCCCCGGGCAGCGTCGGCAAGTTCGGCGGCGACATCGACAACTGGATGTGGCCGCGCCACACCGGCGATTTCTCGTTCTACCGCGCCTATGTCGGCAAGGATGGCAAGCCGGCGGCGTTCTCGGCCGACAACGTGCCGTACCAGCCCAAGCACTTCCTGAAGTTCGCCGACCAGCCGCTGGGCGCCGACGACTTCGTGATGGTGGCCGGCTACCCGGGCCGCACCAACCGCTACGCCCTGGCCGGTGAGTTCAACGAGACCGCCAGCTTCACCTACCCGACCATCGCCCGCCACTACAACGCGGTGCTGAAGATGATCGACGAGGCCGGCAAGGCCGACCCGGACGTGAAGGTGAAGTACGCCGCCACCGCAGCCAGCATGAACAACGTGGCCAAGAACTACCTGGGCCAGCTGGAAGGCTTCAAGCGCATCGACGCGGCCGGCCAGAAGCAGGCCGAAGAAGCGGCCGTGCTGGCCTGGCTGAAGAAGCAGGGCGCCGCTGGCAAGCCGGCCCTGGCCGCGCACGCGCAGCTGCTCAAGCACCTGGACACCAGCAAGGCCACGCGTGAGCGCGACCTGTTTGTGTCGCAGTTCAACAATACCTCGGCCGTCAGCGCCGCCATCACCCTGTACCGCCTGTCGATCGAGCGCACCAAGCCGGACGCCGAGCGCGAAGCCGGCTACCAGCAGCGCGACCTGACCACCATCGAAGGTGGCCTGAAGCAGATGGACCGCCGCTACGTGGCGAAGATGGACCAGCAGCTGCAGACCTACTGGCTGGACCAGTACGTCGCCCTGCCGGCCGCGCAGCGTGACAACGAAGCCCTGAACAAGTGGCTGGCTGGCAGCGACGAGGCCGCCGTGAAGTCGCTGGTCGGCAAGCTGTCGGGCACCCAGCTGGGCAGTCTCGACACGCGCCTGAAGTGGTTCACTGCCGACCGCGCCGCCTTTGAAGCCAGCACCGATCCGGCCATCCAGTACGCCGTGGCCGTCATGCCGGCGCTGCTGAAGCAGGAAGAACAGCGCAAGATCCGCGAAGGCGAATCGCTGACCGCGCGTCCGCTGTACCTGCAGGCCGTGGCCGACTACAAGAAGAGCCAGGGTGAGTTCGTCTACCCGGACGCCAACCTGTCGCTGCGCATCACCTTCGGCAACGTCATGGGCTATGGCAAGGACGGCGTGCAGTACACCCCATTCACCACCCTGGAAGGCGTGGCAGCCAAGGAAACCGGCGAAGATCCGTTCGATTCGCCGAAGGCGCTGCTGGATGCGGTCAAGGCCAAGCGTTACGGCGGCCTGGAAGACAAGCGCATCGGTTCGGTGCCGGTGAACTTCCTGTCCAACCTGGACATCACCGGCGGCAACTCCGGTTCGCCGGTGCTCGATGCCAACGGCAAGCTGGTCGGCCTGGCCTTCGACGGCAACTGGGAATCGGTCAGCTCCAACTGGGTGTTCGACCCGGTGATGACCCGCATGATCGCCGTGGACAGCCGCTACATGCAGTGGATCATGCAGGAAGTGGCGCCGGCGCCGCAGCTGCTGAAGGAACTGAACCTGGCGAAGTAAGTTAGTGCCGGCCGCTGGCCGGCAACCATGCGCAAACCTGAAGCCCCGCGACCCAGGTCGCGGGGTTTTTTCATGCCCCGACCGGCCCGGTCCGCCGAACAGGTATCATCCCTGTTCCGCGGACTTCACAGGATGTGAACGAACGCGGAACCTTCCTCCCCCCAGGACCCCTTGTTCGCATGCGCATCCTGCTTGCCCGTCACGGCGAAACGCCGTGGAACGCTGAAGGCCGCTACCAGGGCCAGATCGACATCCCGCTTTCGCCCATCGGCGAAGCCCAGGCCCAGGCCTTGGGCGCCCGTCTCGCTTCGGTGGACATCACCCGTGCGGTGGCCTCGCCGCTGTCGCGCGCCCAGCTGACCGCCCAGCTCGCCCTCGGTGCCGACCGCGCCGCCATGCTGCAGACCGAACCGGAACTGCAGGAAATCGCCCACGGTGAGTGGGAAGGCCTGCTGGCCAGCGAGATCAATGAAAAAGATCCGTCGCGCCTGAAGGCCTGGCGCGAGGAGCCCGATACCGTGCTGATGCCCGGCGGCGAATCGCTGCGCCTGGTGCTCGAGCGCAGCTGGCGTGGCCTGGCGCGTGCCGCCGAAGGCCTCGGCGAGCACGACACCCTGTTGGTGGTCGCCCATGACGCGGTCAACCGGGTGATCCTGTGCAAGGTGTTCGGCCTGCCGATTTCCCGCCTGTGGACCTTCCGCCAGGCGCCGACCACCCTGAACCTGCTCGAAGGCCCCGACCTGGACAGCCTGGAAGTGGTGCGCCTGAACGACTGCGCCCACCACACGCCGTTCTTCGGCGAAGCCAAGCACCGCGCCCTCTGATTCCCGAACCACCTGCTTCTGCTGGAACCCCTGCCGTGACGAACACCCCGACCACCCTGGCCGACTGGCTGGACTACATTGAACGCCAGCACCCGGCGACCATCGACATGGGCCTGGAGCGCGTGCGCGCCGTGGCCACCGCGATGGGCCTGGGCGCACCGGCCGGGCACACCATCGTGGTCGGTGGCACCAACGGCAAGGGCTCCACGGTTGCTTTCATCGAGGCCATCGGCCGTGCCGCCGGCTGGAAGGTCGGCGCGTACACCTCGCCGCACCTGCTGCGCTACAACGAGCGGGTGCGCATCGATGGCCAGGACGTGGACGACGCCGCGCTGATCGCGGCGTTCAACACGGTGGAAGCGGCGCGCGGTGACATCACGCTGACCTATTTCGAATACGGCACGCTGGCCGCGCTGCAGCTGTTCGCCGATGCCGGGCTGGACCTGGCCGTGCTGGAAGTAGGCCTGGGCGGCCGCCTGGATGCGGTCAACATCATCGATGCCGACGTCTCGGTCATCACCACCGTGGACATCGACCATGCCGAGTGGCTGGGCGAGGACCGCGAGGCGATCGGCACCGAGAAAGCCGGCATCATCCGCGGCTGGAAGCCGGTGATCCTGGGCGAGACCGATCCGCCGTCCAGCGTGCTGGCACGCGCCTACCTGGTGGGCGCCAATGCCATCCGCGGCGGCAGTGATTATTTCTACGAGCCCATCGATGCCCAGCGCTGGCGCTGGCGCGATGTCGGCCTGCGCATGGAGCTGCCGACCCCGGCTCTGGCCGGCCCGATCCAGCTGGCCAATGCCGGTGCCGCCATTGCCGCGCTGCGCGCGCTGGACAAGCCGGTGCCGCGTGCCGCCTGGGCCGCGGGCATCGCTGCCGCGCGCATCGCCGGCCGCATGCAGGCCTTCGAGCGCGATGGCGTGCAGATCCGCGTGGACGTCGGCCACAACCCGCAGGCCGCAGGCCAGCTGGCGCGCGCGCTGAAGGCCGAAGTGGCGCCCGGCCGCACCCTGGCGGTGTACGCGGCGCTGCAGGACAAGGACGCCGTGGGCGTGGTGCAGGCGCTGCAGGACAGCGTCGCGCAGTGGACCCTGGCCGGCCTTGAAGGCCCGCGTGGGCAGACCGCGCAGCAACTGCAGGCGCGCCTGGCCGATACGCCGGCCGCTACGGCCGCGCTGGCCGACAGCGTCGAACAGGCGCTGCAGCAGGTGCTGGCCCAGGCTGGTCGCGGTGACCGGGTGCTGGTGTTCGGCTCGTTCCACACCGCTGCCGCCGCGCTGCAGTGGCTGCAGGACCGTTCCTGATCCGCGTTCAGCCAGCGCCGACGCGTCCGCTCTGGCACCCGTATAATCGACCCATCTCCGCCCTGTCGCCTGCCTCACGTGGATACGCCCCTGAAACAGCGTCTGATTGGTGCCATCGTCCTGGTGGCCTTGGCCGTGATTTTCCTGCCGATGCTGGTCAAGGGGCCTGCCCCGGACAGTGGCGTGGCCAATGTGCCGATCACCGCGCCCGACGCGCCGGGCGATGGCCAGTTCGAAACCCGTGAGCTGCCGCTGGTCGCCCCGGCCGGTGGCGCCACCGGCCTGCAGAGCGGCCAGGCCAAGCCGGTCGAGGAGGCTGCCGCCCCGGCCACGCCGCCCACCGTCGATACCTCGCCGGCCGTCGCTGCCGGCAACTACGCGGTCACCTTCGGTGCCTACGGCAGCCAGGCCGATGCCGATGCCGTCATCGCCTACCTGAAGCGTTCGCAGCTGCCGGGCTTCACCGAAACCGCATCGATCAATGGCCGCCCGGCCTGGCGCGTGCGCGTGGGGCCGTATGCCGACCGCGCGCAGGCCGAAGCCGCGCGCCTGCAGGCCGTCAAGGTCCGCGGCGACGTCAAGGCCGAAGTGATCACCCTGGACGCCAGCACCGCGCCGTCCGCGGCCGTGGCCGCCACCCCGGCCGCACCCAGTGCCAGCACTCCGGTTGCTGCGCCGTCGCAGACGGCCGCCAACCCGGTGCGCAGCGAGAGCCTGCCGGCCAGTACCCCGACCGCAGCGACGCCGCCGGCCCCGAAGCCGGAAGCGGCCAAGCAGCAGCCCAAGCCGGAACCGGCCAAGCCGCAGCCGAAGCCGGAAGCGACGGCCAGCAAGCCCGAGGCCCCGGCCACGCCGGCGGCCCCGGCTGCCAGCAGCGTCGGCTTCGCCGTGCAGCTGGGCGCGTTCGGCCAGGCCAATGACGCCAATGCACTGCGCGACAAGGTCCGCGCCGCCGGTTTCAGCGCCTTCGTCGAGCAGGTCCGCACCGAGAAGGGCACCCTGCACCGCGTGCGGGTCGGGCCGGTGGCCAACCGCGCCGACGCCGAACAGCTGAAGGCGCAGGTCGCCGCCAAGGTCGGCGTGGCCGGCATGGTGCGCCCGCACCCATGACCTTCCCGCAGCCCCGTTGCCAGCGCCGCCGAAGGAGCGGGGCGCCATGATCGACGTGGTGCTGCTGTTTGTGATTGCCGCCTCGGCCCTGCTCGGGTTGCTGCGTGGCTTTGTCAGCATCGTCATCGGCACCGTCTCATGGCTGGTCGCCGCCTGGGCGGCCTTTGCCTTCGGCAGTGATGCCGCGCGCTGGTGGTCGGCCCCGGCCGCACCGGGCGGCGAACACTTCATCGGTGGCTACCTGGGCGTCGGCATCGGCGTGATGCTGGTTGTCGCGGTCATCGGCATGGTCATCAAGCACATCGTCCACCGCAACATGCTGGGCAGCCTGGACCGCCTGCTGGGCGGGGTGCTGGGCACCGTGCGTGGCGGGCTGATCGCGGCCATCCTGTTGCTGCTGGGCAGCTTCACCCCGTTGACCGCCGAGCCGTCCTGGCGCAACTCCAGCCTGCGCCCGGTGCTGAACCCGGCCGTGGCCTGGATGAACAGCAAGCTTCCGCACTGGGAGGTGCCGGGCGCCGATCTGCTGCCCAAGGCCTTGCCAGTGGACACTTTGTCCCCATCTGCGTTGATGGAAATGGGCAAGAACGCGGGCGCCGGGTTGGGCAAGCCGGGCGCGACAGGCGATAATGGCGTTCTCAACCAGGTAGTGGCGGGCAGCGGATGGCTGCGGCCTGCGAAAGCGGAACAGGGCAGCGAACATGATCCGGCGGAAGTGCGCCCGGATGCCCCAGCACTGCCAGGCAACATCGAGCCGGACGATCCGGCCAACGTCGACCGCAGGCGCGGCGATCACTGAAGGCCAGGCATGGCCACCTTCCCTGTAACTGGGCACATGCCCAGCGGAGACCTCGCACCATGTGTGGCATCGTCGGAATCGTCGGCAACCAGAACGTCGCCGGGCAGTTGTATGACGGCTTGACCGTCCTCCAGCATCGCGGCCAGGACGCGGCAGGCATCGCCACCGCCAGCGGCAGCCGCCTGCGGGTACAGAAGGCCACTGGCCTGGTCCGCGACGTGTTCGACGCCCGCACCATGTCCACCCTGGAAGGCAACATCGGCATCGCCCACGTGCGTTACCCGACCGCCGGTTCGGAAGGCATGGACGAGGCGCAGCCGTTCTACGTCAATTCGCCGTACGGCATCGCGCTGGCCCACAACGGCAACCTGATCAACACCGAAGACCTGCGTCGCCAAGTGTTTGAGCAGGACCGCCGCAACGTCAACACCGATTCGGACAGCGAAGTGCTGCTGAACGTGTTCGCCTACGAACTGGAGCAGCAGCGCCAGCTCAGCCCGGAAGCGGCCATCCGCGCCGTCGCCGGCGTGCACCGCCGCTGCAAGGGCGGCTATGCGGTGGTCAGCGTGGTGCTGGGCCTGGGCCTGGTCGCCTTCCGCGATCCGCATGGCATCCGCCCGCTGGTGCTGGGCAAGCGCAGCCACGCCGAAGGCGATGAGTACATCGTGGCCTCTGAATCGGCCGCGCTGGACGTGCTGGGCTTCCAGCGCATGCGCGACGTGCAGCCGGGCGAAGCGCTGGTGATCACCGCGCGTGGCGAGCTGTTCTCGGAGATCTGCGCCGAGCCGGCCGAGCACACCCCGTGCATCTTCGAGTACGTGTACTTCGCACGTCCCGATTCGATGATCGACAACGTGTCGGTGCACAAGGCGCGCATGCGCATGGGCATCAAGCTGGGCGAGAAGATCCTGCGCCTGCGCCCGGACCACGACATCGACACCATCATCCCGATCCCGGACACTTCGCGTGATGCCGCGCTGGAAATCTCCAATGTGCTCGGCGTGAAGTACCGCGAAGGCTTCATCAAGAACCGCTACATCGGCCGCACCTTCATCATGCCGGGCCAGGGTGAGCGGGTGAAGTCGGTGCGCCGCAAGCTCAACCCGATCCACCTGGAGTTCCGCAACCGCGTGGTGCTGCTGGTGGACGACTCGATCGTGCGCGGCACCACCAGCCAGCAGATCGTGCAGATGGCCCGTGACGCGGGCGCGCGCAAGGTCTACCTGGCCAGCGCTGCGCCGCCGGTGCGGTTCCCGAACATCTACGGCATCGACATGCCGGCGGCCGAGGAACTGGTCGCGCACAACCGCACGGTGGAAGAGATCGAAGCCCACCTGGGCTGCGACTGGCTGATCTACCAGGACATCGAGGACATGGAAGCGGCGGTGAGCGAAGGCAACACGGCGCTGCGCAGCTTCGATTCTTCGTGCTTCAACGGCCATTACCCGACGGGCATCGAGCCGGGCTATTTCGAGCGCATCCAGCAGCTGCGTTCGGACGACGCCAAGCACAAGCGCCGCGCCTGAGGTCCAGGCCGTGGTGGATGTCCCCGACGTCGGTGGCGACCTGCTGCGCGCTGCGCAGCAGTGCCTTGCCGAAGCCGACCCGCTGCGCAAGGTCGCGCTGACCCAGGCCTATGCGGCTGCATACCGTGCCGGGCGCCTGAAGGTGCCCGCCGACGCGCCGCCGCCGGACGCGATCCGCATGCCCGGCCGTCCGGCGCAGCTGGTGCTGGTACACCCGCGGCAGGTGCCGCGTCGCGGGCTGGGCGGGGTGGAAGGCCGCGCTGCCTTCATCCACGCCATCGCCCACATTGAACTGAACGCGATCGACCTGGCCTGGGATGCGGTGTATCGCTTCCGTGGCCTGCCGCCGGCGTTCCATGCCGACTGGGTCAGCTGCGCCGATGACGAGTCGCGGCACTTCCTGCTGCTGCGCGAGCGGCTGCAGGTGCATGGCCACGAGTACGCCGATTTCCCCGCGCACAACGGCCTGTGGGAGATGTGCGAGAAGACCGCGCACGATGGCCTGGCGCGCATGGCGCTGGTGCCGCGCGTGCTGGAAGCGCGCGGGCTGGACGTGACGCCGGGCATGATCGAGAAGCTGCGCAATGTCGGCGACGCTGAAACTGCCGATGTGCTGGAAGTGATCCTGCGCGAAGAAGTGGCGCACGTCGCTGCCGGTTCGCGCTGGTACCGCTGGTACTGCGAGCGCGCCGGTGTCGAACCGCGCGTACGCTTCAAGGAACTGCTGCTGGAATACGCCGGCGGCTACCTGCACGGCCCGTTCAACCTCGAAGCCCGCCTGCTGGCCGGTTTCGATGCCGACGAACTGGCCAACCTGATCGAACAGGCCAGTTGATCAGAAATCCACGCCATGCGTGTCAGGCGTTGGGCAGGACCACGCGCTTGCCATTCACCGTTGGCCGGTTGATGTAGAACAGCCCGGGCCCGGGGCGATAGGGCAACTCGCTCACGCCGGCGTCGGCGGCATAGGTCAGCGCGGTGTCGCCCAGGGCATCGAAGTTCCAGTGCGCCGACTGCATCAGGTAGCGGCGGCGCAGCAGCGCTTCCTGGGTCGGGGTCAGTGCCTGGCCCTCCAGCAGCCGCCGCGCGATCGGCTGCAGTGCAGCGGGCAGCGCCCATGCCGCCACGTCGGCGGCCTCGGCGGTCCACTGCACGCCGGCGTCGCAGGCCTGCCGCTGCATCACCTGCAGGGCGATCAGCTGGTAGCGCCAGTCGATGGGCCGGCGCAGCACCACCGCTGCGGTCACGTACAGCACCGGGGTCAGCAGCACGCTGCGGCTGCCGGCACGGCGCTGCTGCTGCCACTGGTGCCAGACATCCACCCAGACCTCCTTCTCATCCACGCCCAGCTGCTGCCGCCAGCGCTCGGCATCGGCCTGTGCTTCGGCATACACCGTGGTCGCCTGCAGCTGCGCCAGTGAAGGTGTCTGGTAGTCGGGCACCGGCGGGCGACGCAGCTGCTGCCGGCGCGGACGGCTCAGCAGCTTCGGACCTTCCTCGGTCTGGTCATAGCCACCGCCGATGTTGGCGTGCACGCCGGGCAGCACGATCTCGGCATGCCCCGGTGCCACCGTGGTCAGCGGGTAGTGCTGGCGGTGTTCATCGCGGGCCACCAGCTGCACCACGCGGCCAGCGATGCCCGCAGGCAGGGCCAGCTGCGGCTGCTCGTCGGCGCGGCCGCCGCTGACCGCCACCACCGTGTCGAACAGGCCGATGAAGCGCAGCGCCGGGCGCTGCACCGCGAAATCCACCGCGCACGGCAGGCCCGCCTGCAGCAGCAGCTGACGCCAGCGCGCGCCGTCCCAGCCGCGCAGCTGGTTGGCGACATCGCGCGCGGCCGCCGCGCCACGCGAGTAACCGAACAGATCGACCTGCACGCCGTGCAGCGGGGTGTGCTGCCTGGCAGCGAGTGCGGCCAAGGCAGCCGGCAGCAGCACCTGCAACGCGCGCTGCACCTTGGCGCGCACGCCGCTGGCGCCCACGCCGAACGCCAGTCCGATCAGGTCATCCTCGGCATCATCGCGGGTGCCGACGCCTTCGATGTAGATCGCCAGCGATGCGTCGACGCCGGGCGTGCGGCGGCTGTCCGGGTACAGCTGGTACAGCCGCGTGATGTTGGTGGTGCCGTTGTCGTAGCTGCTGGTCAGCCGGCTCTGGTAGGTCGAGTCGTCGTCGGCACGCAGCAGGGCAGGGCGCGGCTGCGGGGCCTGCGGGCGCCCGCGCGCGAGGTTGTGCGCGTTGTTGCGGGTGCCGTCGAAGAACAGGCCGATGCGCAGCACGCCGGGATCGGCGTGGGTGTCTGCCTGGCGCTGGCCTGGTGCCATGTGCATTCCCCGTCGTGGCCACGTCACGGTGGCGCGAAAGCTGCGTGTTGGCGAAGTGTACTGCCGCTTTTTACCTGACTGAACGCTGTTGCGCTCCATCACAGATCCGCATTCCCACAGGCATCTTCTATTGAATTCACATGCGCCGGACGGGCCGAATGGCCAGACCCGGCAAACCGGGTCGTGATGCATCAAGGCTGTCCACCTCACTTCAGGAGCGACCAGAATGATGTCCAGATCGATGGGTAGAAGGGCGGTTGGCGTGTTGTTGGGCCTTTCGGTGGCGGCGGCGGCCAGTGCCGCGCCGTTGTTTGAACCGGTGACCATCCTCAGCCGCGCTTCGGCCGGCAGTGATCCCGCGCTGGCCCGGCTGCTGTCCACGCCGTCCACCGCCACCGTGCAGGAAGTACGCATCGATGCGGCCGCCATCGCGCAGCCGCAGCTGGAATTCGAGCTACTGGGGCAGAAGGTGGTGGCAACCCGCAGCAGGGTCGAGTCACTGCCCGATGGTGGCAGCGTCTGGTATGGCCAGATTCGCGCGCCCTCCGACCGCCTGCAGAAGGCCACCTCCAACGGCCAGGACGATCCGGGCAATTCGCTGATCGTGGTGCGCTCGGGCAATACCCTCACCGGCTCGATCCGCAAGGAAGGCAAGCTGTACCGCCTGCGTCCGCTGGGCGAGCGCCACATCCTGGTGGCGGTGGATGAAACCCGGATGCCGGCCGATCATCCGGCCGACTACAACCAGCTGCCGAAGATTCCGATGGGGGACAGTGAACGCCTCGGCATCGCCCAAGCCTCGTCGGGCACGCCGGCCACCATCCGTGTGCTGGTGGTGGCCACCAATGCGGCGGTGGCGGCCTACGGCGGCAACATGCAGTCGCTGGTGCAGCTGGCGGTGGCCGAGTCCAACCAGGGCTATGCCAACAGCAACGTCGGCATCACCATGCAGCTGGCCGGTTATGAAACCACCAGTTACACCGAGTCGGGCAACTTCACCACCGACCTCACCCGCTTCCGCAGCACCAGCGACGGCTACATGGACAGCATCCACGCCAGCCGCAACTCCACCACGGCGGATGTCGGCGTGCTGCTGATCAACAACACCAGCTACTGCGGCCTGGCCTCGGGCATCGGTTCAACCGCGGCGACGGCGTTCGCGGCGGTGTACTGGGACTGCGCGACGGGCTACTACTCCTTCGCCCACGAGATCGGCCACCTGCAGAGTGCCCGGCATGACATCGCCAACGATCCGAGCACTTCGCCGTATGCATTCGGCCACGGCTACCGTTACGAGCCGGCCAGCGGTACCGGCTGGCGCACGATCATGGCCTATGACTGCACCCGTGGCTGCCCGCGCCTGAACTACTGGTCCAACCCGAACATCAGCTACAACGGCATCCCGATGGGCATTGCCAGTTCGGCCGACAACCAGCGCGTACTGGTCACCACCAAGCAGACGGTGGCCGGCTTCCGCTGAGGCGGTTACCGGATGGCACCCGCCGACTAAGGTCGGCGTCTACCGGCCTGCGCGGTCTGGTAGATGCCAACCTTGGTTGGCACCGGCCGTCCGTCATTCGCGCTTGAGCGAATCCAGGCGCCAGCCGTCTGCGTCCACGCGCAGGACCGAACCCTGTTCGTACCAGTCGCCCAGCACGATGCGGGTGCAGCTGCGGCCACCGGCCTGCAGCGTGTGGATGGCCGGGCGGTGGGTGTGGCCGTGGATCATCGTGTCCACGCCATGGCGCGCGAAGGTCGCCTCGACTTCGGCCGGGGCCACGTCAGTGACCGTCTCGAACTGCGCGCGGTCACCCTGCTTCATTTCCGACTGGCGTGCCTGGCTGGCATCGCGCGCCTTCTGCGCGAAGGCGATGCGCGCGGCCAGCGGCTGCGACAGGAACTGCGCCTGGAACACCGGGTCGCGGGTCTGCGCGCGGAACTGCTGGTAGGGGATGTCATCGGTGCACAGCAGGTCGCCGTGCTGCAGCATCACCGCACGGCCGTACAGCTCGATCACGCACGGGTCGGGCAGGATGCGCAGGCCGGCGCGGCGGGCGTAGTCCTCGCCCAGCAGGAAATCGCGGTTGCCACGCATGAAGAACACCGGCACGCCGCTGTCGGACAGCACTTTCAGTGCATCGGCCACCGCATCGGCGGCCGGCGAGGGCGTGTCATCGCCGATCCAGGCTTCGAACAGGTCGCCCAGGATGTACAGCGCGTCCGCGCCGGGCGCGTCCTCGCGCAGGAAGCGCAGGAACAGGTCGGTGATGGCTGGACGGCTGGGGTCCAGGTGCAGATCGGAAATGAACAGCGTCGTCATGCGGGCATTCTAGGGCATCGGCTCGCCGCGTCGGGCCGGGGTCAGGGCCCTTTCCGCAGGAAAGGGATCCGACCCCCGGAATCATACCGGCAGCGGCAGCCAGGCCAGGCTGGCCGCGGCCAGCAGCGCGGCGATGCCGGTGGCGGCCAGCACGTCGCTCGGGTAGTGCAGGCCCAGCACCACGCGCGACAGGCCCACGCCGAAGGTGAAGGGCACCAGCAACGGCGCCAGCCACGGGTAGTAGGCCAGCGCCACGATGGTGAACGACACCGCGTGCAGGGTGTGGCCGGAGGGGAAGCTGAACTCGTCCAGCGGTGCCACCCATGCGCGGATGCGCAAGTCGGCCGCGTACGGCCGCGGGCGCCGGGTCCACCGCTTCAGGCCCTTGTACAGCAGCAGCGCGGCCAGGCCGGTGGCGGCCATGTGCACCGATGCGCGCAGGCCGTCGAAGCCATCGACCAGCACCAGTGCACCCATCAGCACGTACCAGAACACGCCATCACCCAAGCGGCTGATGACCGAGAACAGGCGGCGCACGCGGCGGCGCCGGCAGTAGTGGTTTGCCCGGCGGCACAGCCGTGCTTCGCGGCCGGCCAGTCCTTCAAGCGGCGTCGTACGCATGTCCGCTCCTCCGTGCCTGGGCCAGTTCGGCCAGCAGCGTTTCGAATTCGGCCACCACCTGCTGCGGGTGCAGGCGCTTCATCGCGCGGGCGGCGTTGCTGCCCAGTTCGCGGCGCAGCGCATCGTCGCTGGCCAGCTGCACGGCCGCCTCGACGAACGCCTCGTCGGTATCCACCGCCGCGCCGTTTTCACCATTGCGCAGGTACTCGCGCGCGGCGCCGTAATCGAAGGCCACCGTGGCCAGGCCGCAGGCCATGCTTTCCAGGGTCACGTTGCCGAACGTCTCGCTGCGGCTGGGGAACAGGAACAGGTCGCCGCTGGCGAAGTGGCGGGCCAGGGAATCGCCGCGCTGGATACCGCAGAAGATGAAGTCCGGATTCTCGTGCGCCAGCTTCTCGCGCGCCGGGCCGTCGCCGACGAACACGAAGCGCGCTTTCGGCCGCACCTGCTGCAGGCGGCGGAAGGCCTTCACCGCCAGCCCGAGGTTCTTCTCAGCGGCGATGCGGCCGACGTAGATGGCGACCAGGCCGTTGCCA
Organism: Stenotrophomonas sp. SPM; assembly: GCF_003105135.1. Taxonomy (NCBI): domain Bacteria; kingdom Pseudomonadati; phylum Pseudomonadota; class Gammaproteobacteria; order Lysobacterales; family Lysobacteraceae; genus Stenotrophomonas; species Stenotrophomonas sp. SPM. The sequence goes on from NZ_QETL01000032.1 coordinate 29,034, forward strand.
TCGACGCCCCATTCCTCGCGCAGTGCCGGGTCGCGCCGGGCCGGGTCGAACTGCTGGCTGTCGACGGCGCGGGCCAGCAGGCGCACCCGCTCGAAGCCTTGGTCGGTGAGGAACTGCTGCAGTTCGCGGGTCGGCACCAGGGTGGCATCGGCCTGGTTGTGGAAGCGGCGCATCCAGCGCATCGCCGCCGTCTGCAGCCAGGCCACGCCGTAGTCGGGCAGGTATTCGTCGAAGCGGGTGTGGAAGCCGGTCGCCACCGGGATGCCAAGGCGGCGGGCGGTGCGCAGCGCCGACCAGCCCAGCGGGCCTTCGGTGGCGATGTAGACCGCATCGGGACGGTGCTGCTGCCAGTGCCGGCCGAGCCGGATCGGCGCGGGCAGGCCGAAGCGCAGGCCGGGGTAGCGGGGCAGGGCGGCGCCCGGCACCAGCAGCGTGCCGGGCGCCGAGTCCAGTGCTTCACTGGCCTGTCGTGGACGGATCAGGTCGACCTCATGCCCGGACGCGCGCAGGCCCTGCTCCAGGCCCTGCACGGTGAGCGCGACGCCGTTGACTTCCGGCGGATAGGTCTCGGTGACAATGGCATGGCGCATGGCGGGCCTCCGGTTTTCCGGCATGCTCGGCCCTGCCCATGTAGTGGTTGTGACCACATTGCGACCGTCGGATGACGGCCCCGCCGGCCGCCGAAGCACGGCCCCGAAGAGCCGTGCCGTGGATCAGAAACGCTGCTGGTACTTCATGTAGATGAAGCGGCCGATGTCGTAGCCACCGTAATAGGAGAAGTTGGCGCTCGGCTGGGTGTACATGATCGGGCCGTACTTCTCGAACACGTTGTTGGCACCGACCGAGACGGTGGCATCCCACGGCAGCGAGTAGCGGACCTGCACGTCGTGGAAGGTGGTCGAGCCGCGGCGGTTGTAGTTGCGCACGCCGCTGTACCACGGGGCCTGCTGGCCCGGGTGCGAGCATTCGTCGGCATGCAGACGCGGGCTGAAGCACTGTTCCTTCACCGCCGAGTAGTAGCGCAGGCCCCAGTTGATGCCGAAGTTGCCGCGCTCCCAGTCCAGCGAAAGGTTGGAGCGGGTGCGGAAGCCGATGCCGCTCGAGCCAGCCAGGCCGTTGCCGGGTGTCGGCACCACGTCCATGTCATTGGTGCTGCGTTCCAGCGAGGACACCACGTAGGTGCTCTTCCAATCGGTACGCAGGGTGCCCCAATCGGTCTCCCAGCGATGACTCAGTTCCAGGTCATAGCCTTCGGTTTCGCGGAAGCCGCTGTTGCGCACGCCGTATGTCAGCGTGTCGACGATGCCCAGCACCGGGTCGCGGGTGAAGCCGGAACAGCGCTCGGCGATGCCCAGTTCATAGCAGTCGCGCAGCATGTCGTTGGGGTGGTCGGCGACGATGGTGTTGTCGATGCGGATCTTCCACCAGTCCAGCGCGACGTTCAGACCGGGCGCGAAGCCCGGGCTCCAGACCGCGCCGAGGGTGCGGCTGGTGGCGGTCTCCGGCTGCAGCTCCGGGTTGGAGCCATTGGTGAACGGCAGCGGGGTCTGGCCACTGCTGCTTTCGATGGGCACATTGCCCTGGCCCAGCTGGCGGTAGGTGTCGGCGTTGGCGATATCGGCCGCGCAGCGTGCGCGCACGGCCGGGCTGCTGGCGGCCGCGCCGTACACCGTGTCACAAGGGTCGCGGAAGCCGGTGGTGAAGGTCTGCGAACCGCCGCCATACAGGTTGGCGATGGTCGGCGAGCGGAAGCCCTGTGCCCAGGTGCCGCGCAGCAGCACCTGCTCGATGGGCTTCCAGGTGAAGCCGAACTTGCTGTTGAGGGTGTCGCCGAAGGTGCTGTAATCCGAATAGCGGGTGGCGGCATTGACGTTGAGCTCGTGCACCGCGGGCAGGTCGCGCAGCAGCGGCACGCTCAGCTCCAGGTAGGCCTCATCCACCCGGTAGCCGCCGCCGGTCGGTCCTGCGGCAAGGTTGGTGGTGGCGCCGGTCTGGGCCAGCGGGTCGGGAGTGAAGCGGCCATCTTCGCGGCGGCTTTCGGCGCCCAGGGCGAAGCCGAGTTCGCCGGCGGGCAGCGTGGCCACGCTGCCACTGAGGTTGGCGAACACGTTGCGGCTGGTGGTGCGGCCGCGGCTGGTTTCCTCGGGGAACAGCCAGTCGCGCAGCGCGGGGTTGCCGGCCAGGCTGTTGGGATCGTCGCGGCCCGCCGGCACCAGCGGATTCCACGGAATGCAGCCGGCAATCGATGCACCCGGCACGCCGCACTCGACTTTGCCGGTCGCCGGGTTGAGCCACGACGGGCCGGTGGCATCGGCCACGCGCTGCTTGTGCAGGTCACCCTTCGAGCGCTGGATCAGTTCGCTGCGGTTGTACTGGTAACCGGCTTCCCAGTCGAAATCACGCCCGCCGAACTCGAAGTTGCCCTCGAAGGTGGCCACGCCCTGCCAGGTGGTCAGCTCGCTGGTCGTCATCCGCGGCACTTCCCAGGCACGGCGGTCCCAATGCACATCGGTGGGCGTGCCGTAACCATGGTGGTTGCCGAACGGGTTGAACCAGCTGTCCTTGGACAGCGGGGTGATGCCTTCGCGCTGTGACTGGAACGGGTAGCCGGCAATCTGCCGCGTGGCGGTGCGCTTGTTGTAGGCCAGCTGCGTGTTGAAACGCACGTTGTCGCTGAGGTGCGCACGGGCATCGACGAACACCGAGTCACGCTTCAGCGGCGTGAGCAGGTGCATCTGCTCGGCGGCATTGCTGACATCACCGGTGAACGGGGTCGGGTCGAACAGGTGGAAGCTGCTGCCGTCGATCGGGTTGCCGCCGCGGTCCAGCGAATAGGCGCAGCCGCTGCGGCTGCCACAGCCCGGGCCGTTGAAGCCGACGATGCGGCCCCACTGTCCCACCGGGGTCCAGCCATCGGCGGGATGGCGGTCGGTGTTGGTGTAGGCGCTGAACCAGCGATCTCGGGCCCACACGCCTTTCTCCTCGACGTGTTCGGCGGCGAGGGTGATCGAGGCGCGGTCATTGGACCAGCCAGTCACTACGTCGTACTGCGTGCGGTCACCATCGCCCTGGCTGTACTGGCCCCGGTAGACATTGACGGTGGTACCGCTGACATCGCGGCGGGTGATGATGTTGACCACGCCGGCCATGGCATCGGAGCCATAGATGGCCGATGCGCCGTCCTTCAGCACTTCCATGCGTTCGATGGCCGAAACCGGCAGGCTGGAGATGTCCTGGTAGCCGCCGGTGGTCATGCCCAGGCGCTTGCCGTTGACCAGCACCAGCGTGCGCTGCGCGCCGAGGTTGCGCATGTCGACGTAGCTGCCGCCGGACGCTTCGCCTGATGACAGCGGGCTGGAACGGCTCAGTGCCGGGCTGCCCATCGCTGTCAGGTTCTGCAGGATGTCAGCCACCGAATTGAAGCCCTGGCGTTCGATGTCGGCGCGGCTGATCGACAGAACCGGTTGCGCGGTCTCCAGGTCGACCTGGCGGATGCGCGAACCGGTGATCTCGATGCGATCCAGCGTGGTCGGGGCGGCGGAATCCTGGGCCAGTGCGGGCAGGGCGGCGGCGGTGCCGGCCGTGGCCAGCGCACAGCGGATCGCCCAACCCAACGGGGAGGTGTTCGGCGTCATGCGGTCTCTCTCTCTATGTGTGGAAGCGGACACCCGAAGCGCGGGCCTGTCCGGCCGCCACGACCTGCGTCGCGACGGCATCCCACTAACGCGCAGGGTTCAAATTCCGTAAAGGCAGAATGCGACCACTGACCGCACCGAGGCTGTCGTGTTCCGCGTTACCTACGCAGGTTCAATGCCTTGCGCGCGCTGCAGCGCAGAAAGTCAGGCCCGGAAAGAACACGAAGCCGCCTCGCCAGCCCAACGCAGAGCAGTTCATTGGCGACAAAAAAACCACGGCCCCGAAGGGCCGTAGTCATTCAACAGATGCGATGACGCGATGGATCAGAAGCGCTGCTGGTACTTCATGTAGACGAAGCGGCCGATGTCGTAGCCACCGTAGTACGAGAACACCGAGTTCGGCTTGGTGTACATCACCGGGCCGTACTTCTCGAACACGTTGTTGGCACCGACCGACACGGTGGCATCCCACGGCAGGCTGTAACGGAACTGAACGTCGTGGAAGGTGACCGAACCACGTTCGTTGTAGTTGCGGGTACCGGCGTACCACGGTGCGCGCACGCCCGGATCGGAGCACTCGTCCGGATGCGCGCTGAGGCTCAGGCACTGTTCCTTGACGCCGGAGTAGTAACGCGCGGTCCAGGTGACGCCGAAGTTGCCCAGGTCCCAGCCCACGGTCAGGTTGGAGCGCACGCGGAAGCCGCTGCCGATGCCGTTGGTCGGGGTCGGCACCACGGTGGTGTCGTTGGTCGAACGGAAGATGTTCGAGCTGACGTAGGTGGTCGACCAGGCGCTGCTGAACTTGCCGTACGAATCGGTATCCCAGCGATAGGTCACGTCCATGTCGTAACCTTCGGTTTCCAGGAAGCCGGCGTTGCGGTTGCCGTAGGTCAGCTTGTTGACGATGCCGTTGACCGGATCACGCGTGAACTGTGCGCAGCGCGAGGTCACGCCCTGCTCATAGCAGTCGATCAGGATCTGGTTCGGGCTGTCGGCAACGATGGTGTTGTCGATGCGGATCTTCCACCAGTCCAGCGAAGCGTTGAAGTTCGGGATGAAGCTCGGGCTCCACACCAGGCCCAGCGTCTTGCTCTTGGAGGTTTCCGGCTGCAGCAGCGGGTTGGAGCCGCTGGTGAACGGCACCGGGGTCTGGTCGGTGCTGCTGGTGATCGGCACCAGGCCCTGCTTCAGCTGGCGGTAGTTGTTGGCATCGGCGATGTCGCGGGCGCAGCGGGCACGCACTTCGGCGCTGGTGCGCGAAGCACCGTACACGGTGTCGCAGGGATCGGCGTAACCGGTGGTGAAGGTTTCCGAGCCGCCGCCGTACAGGTCATTGATGGTCGGGGCGCGGAAACCCTCGGCCCAGGTACCACGGACCAGCAGCTGGTCCAGCGGCTTCCACTTGAAGCCGAACTTGCTGTTTAGCGTGTTGCCGAAGGTGTCGTAGTCGGAGAAGCGGGTCGCTGCGTTCAGCGTCAGCTCCTTCGCGCCCGGCAGGTCGGCCAGCAGCGGCGCATTCAACTCCAGGTAGGCTTCGTTGACGCGGTAGCCGCCGCCGGTCGGGCCCGAGGCCAGGTTGGTGGTGGCGCCGGTCTGGGCCAGGGCATCGGGAATGAATTCACCGGTTTCCTTGCGGTTTTCCAGGCCGAACGCAAAGCCCAGGTCACCGGCCGGCAGGGTCACGATGCTGCCCGCGATGGACGCGAAGAAGTTCTTGCCGACGGTCTTGCCGGAGGAATCCTCGGCCGGCATCAGGTAGTCGATCAGCGCCTGGTTGCCGGTCAGGCCGTACGGATCGACCACGCCGGCGGCGATCAGCGGATTCCAGACCATGCAGTTGGCGATCGGCGCCGCAGCGGTGCCGCACTCGACCTTGCCGGTAGCGGCGTTGTAGTACGACGGGCCGACCGCGTTCTTCACGCGTTCCTTGTGCAGGTTGCCGGTGGCGTGCTGGCGCAGCTCGTTCTTGTTGTACTGGTAGCCCACTTCCCAGTCGAAGAAGCGCTCACCGATATCGAACGAACCACCGAAGGCGGCCACGGCACGGTAGGTCTTCAGCGAGCTGTCGCTGACGCGCGGCACTTCCCAGGTGCGGTGGTTCCAGGCCACGGCGGTCGGGGTGGCGTAACCGTGCTGGCTGCCGAACGGGTTGAAGTAGCTGTTGACCGACATCGCGCCGATGCCGGCGGTGGACGACTGCAGCGGGTAACCGGCGATCTGGCGGCTCGAGTCACGCTTGTTGTAGCCCAGCTGCGTGCTGAAGTGGATCGCGTCGGTGATGTTCAGGCGGCCATCGACGAACACCGAATCCCGCTTCAGCGGATAGTTCAGGTGCATCTGCTCGTTGGTGTTGCTGACATCGCCGTCCGGGGCATTCGGATTGGTGATGTGGTAGTTGGCCGGGTTCAGCGGGTCACTGCCGCGGTTGAGCGAGTAGCCGCAGCTGGCGGTGGCGCAGCCCGGGCCCTTCAGGCCGGTGATCTGGCCGTACTGGCTGACGGTGGTCCAGGCTTCGGTCGGATGGCGGTCGGTGTTGCCGAAGGCGCTGAACCAGCGGTCCTTGGCCCACACGGCCTTTTCTTCGGCGTGTTCGGCCGAGATGGTGATCGAGCCGCGGTCGTTGGACCAGCCGGCGACCACGTCGATGCGGTCACGGCCGCCGTCGCCTTGGCTGTACTGGCCGTGGTAGACGTTGGCGGTCACGCCGGACACGTCATGGCGGGTGATGATGTTGACCACGCCGGCCATGGCGTCGGAGCCGTAGATGGCCGAGGCGCCGTCCTTCAGCACTTCGATGCGCTCGACGGCCGACACCGGCAGGGTCGAGATGTCCTGGTAGCCGGAGGTGCTGATGCCCAGCCGCTTGCCGTTGACCAGCACCAGGGTGCGCTGGGTACCCAGGTTGCGCATGTCGATGTAGGTACCACCGGCGTTCTCACCGGCGGTCAGCACGTTGGCGCGGCTGATGGTCGGGCTGCCCATCGCGGTGACGTTCTGCAGGATGTCGGACACCGAGGCGAAGCCCTGGCGTTCGATATCGGTGCGCGAGATCGCCAGCACCGGGTTCGCGCTCTCCACGTCGACCTGGCGGATGCGCGAGCCGGTGATTTCGATGCGGTCGAGGGTCGTTGGGGCGCCGTCCTGGGCGAATGCAGGCAGCGCAATCGTTGCGGTGCCGACGATCAGGGCCTGGCGGATCGCCTTGCCCAGCACGGTGGAGCGTGAAGTCATCGCGTCTCTCTCTCTCTGTGAAGCTGCGGGCGCAGAGCCAAAGGAGCCCTGCAAATAGCGGTTCGGGTCGAAGCGACTGAGCCGGTGACTTCGATTTATTCTCGTTCGTTAACCAGATGTAAAGGGGTTGTGGCCAAATGTGTCAAAAGTTGTCGCGCGGCTTTCATCTAAACTTAATAAAAGCAAGGCCTTAGGGTCATGGTGCTGCCGCCAGATTCAGCACAGTCCCATAGCCTGAATGCCCATTCAGTTTAAAAAATGCGCAAACGCGGACGCGAAAACGGCCCCGTCAGGGGCCGTCGTCAGGTCGGGATGGGATGCCGCAGTGGCTGGCGATGCCAGGCCGCCGGGGTCAGGCCACGAAGGGGCGGAACTGGATGCCCAGTCCGGCCAGGCCCTCGGTCTCGCCGATCAGGTCGGCGCGCAGCAGCGGCCGCGGGTCGATGAAGGCCTGCGGCACGATCAGCGACAGGCGGGTCTCGTCGGCGGTCAGTTCCAGCTTCGGCAGCGGCGCGTCTTCGTGGGCGCGGTTGAGCAGCACGGCCAGCCGCAGCAGGGCGGTCAGGCGGCGCGCGGTCAGCAGCAGGCGCTCGGGCAGGGCATCGAAGGCCGACTTGCCGACGCTGCGCCGGTGGCTGCGCACCAGGGCGGCCAGCATCTGCTGTTCCTGCCGCGAGAAGCCGGCGATGTCGGAGTTCTCCAGCACATAGCTGCCATGCACGTGGTAACCGCTGTGGGCGATCATCAGGCCAAGCTCGTGCAGGCGCGCGGCCCAGCCAAGCATGCGGGCGTCGTCGGCATCCAGCTTCCAGCGCTCCTGCACCTGCTCCAGCAGCGACAGGGCGGTGTCCTGCACGCGGTCGGCCTGCACGGTGTCGATGCCATAGCGCTGGGTCAGCGCCGCCACCGATTCGTCGCGCGGATCGTTCTCGCCGGCACGGCCGACGATGTCATACAGGATGCCTTCGCGCATGGCGGCCTTGCTGACCAGCAGCTTCTCCAGGCCCAGCGCCTGGAAGGCGGCTTCCAGCACCAGAATGCCACCAGCGATGATCGGCCGGCGGTCGGCGGACAGCCCGGGCAGCACGATGTCGTCGATCTTCTTGGCCTTCAGCAGTTCGTCGCGCAGCTGCGGCAGGGCTTCGGCGGTGATCGCGCCCTTGCTCAGCTTCATCGTGGCGCAGATCTCGCTGATCGCCTTGTGCGTGCCCGACGAGCCCAGGGCTTCCTGCCAGCCCAGCGCGCGGTACTTGCTGGCGAACGGCTGGAACTCACGGCCGATCTCGGCCAGTGCGTCCTTCCAGCGCTTGCGGCTGAGCTTGCCGCCGGGGAAGAAGCGACGGGTGCTGGCGATGCAGCCGGCCTGCAGGCTCTCGCGCTCGAGGGTCTGCATGCCCTTGCCGATGATGAATTCGGTGGAACCGCCGCCGATGTCGATCACCAGGCGGCGCTGGTCGGCCTTGGGCGGCTGTGCATGGGCCACGCCGAGGTAGATCAGGCGCGCTTCTTCGCGGCCGCTGACCACTTCGATGGCATGGCCGAGCGCGGTTTCGGCCGGGACCAGGAACGACTGCGGCGAACGCAGCTGGCGCACGGTGTTGGTGGCCAGGGCGCGCACGCGGTGCGGGGGCACGTTGCGGATGCGCTGGCCGAAGCGGGCCAGGCATTCCAGCGCGCGCTGCCGTGCGGCGGTGGACAGGCCGCCCTTGCCATCCAGGCCATCGGCCATGCGCACGGTTTCGCGCAGGCGGTCGATGACGCGCAGCTGGCCGAGCGTGTAGCGCGCGATGACCATGTGGAAGCTGTTGGAGCCAAGGTCGATGGCGGCCAGCAGGTCGCCATCCTGCAATGGGGGCGGAGTCGTGGTGGTATGCGGCATGGGCGAATGTTAGCCGAAGGGGCGGTGTGCTCGTCACCGCGCGGCCTTCACATTTTGTAGGGGGAGTGCGGCAGGGCTGCGCCCTGCACCTGCAGAGGCCAGGGCAACGTCAACGGCAAAGGGCTGCATTCCGTGGGATGGCGGGGTGGGTCCGATGTCAGGGGACGCCGTGAACCCGTCCATGGCGGCTTGGTCGCGGCATCCATGCGGCTCACACC
>NZ_QETL01000033.1:0-37409 GCF_003105135.1 Stenotrophomonas sp. SPM
TGAACCTGTCGAAGGCGGGGCACTGTGGGGTTGCGGGGTGTGAGCCGCATGGATGCGGCGACCAAGGCTACATGGACGTACTTGCGCCGTCCCCGCAAATCCACAGTGCCCCGCCACCCCACGGAATGCAGGCTTTTGACGTTGACGTTGACGTTGAGCAGGTGCAGGGCTGCAAGCCCTGCCAGACAACCCCACCCTTAGATGTCTGTCGGAGCCAGCCCGTACTGCTCGGCGAAGCGCTTGCTGAAACTCGCCGCCGAGCGATACCCCGCGCGGGCGGCCACGGTCTTCAGCGGTAGATCGGTCGTGTACAGCAGCGTCATGCCGTGCGCCAGTCGCGCCTCGGTCAACAGCTGGCGAAGGCTGGTGCGTTCGGCGGCGAGGCGCCGGCGCAGGGTCGCGCCGCTCAGCGCGAACTGGTCTTCCACATCGCGCGACTGCCAGTCACGCGCCGGTTCGGCCGCGATGCGGTCGCGGATCTGCTCACCCAGGCTTGGGGCCTGCGGCAACAGCAGATTGCCGTGGCCCTGCCGGCACCAGGCCAGCACCAGTTCGGCCAGGGCCAGCCGTGCTTCACTGTAATGCCCGTCCTGCAGTGCCTGGCGCCAGCGCCGCAGTACCGTGCCGTGGTCGATCAGCCGCGGCTGCGCGATCGCATCGCCGGGCGCAGGCAGTGCTTCGCTCCACAGCGTGCGCGCTGCGCTCAGTACTTCCGCGCACAGCGGCACGATGGCGCCGAGGTAGCGGCCGGTGCCCGCGTCGGGGGTGTTGACCACATCGATCCGGCAGCGCTGGGTAAACAGCAGCATGTCACCTGCGTGTGCGGTCAGCGACTGGTGCGCGGTGCGTACCTGCTTGCTGCCTTCCAGCAGGATCACGAACTGCGGCTGCGGTATCTCCACCGAACTGGCGCCGTGTTCGCGACGCGCGGTGATGCAGGCGTAGCCTTCGGCACGGTCGCAGCCGGCCAGGCTGGCCATCTCGGCCAGCAGGGCAATGTCAGGGGGCAGCATCGTGGTCATGACAGGTGGGCTCCCAGCAGCTTGCCGATGCCCGCGGCGGCGGCCATCGCCAGTGCGCCCCAGAACATCACCCGCACCGCGCCGCGCAGCGGCGGCGCGCCACCGGCACGCGCGGCCACCGCGCCGGTCAGGCACAGGCCGATCAGGGTGCTGGCGGTGGTGGCCACCGTGACCTGCGCCGTGCTGGAGAACAGGGCGGTCAGCACCGGCAGTGCGGCGCCGCAGGTAAACGCGCCGGCCGAGGCCAGCGCGGCCTGCAGCGGGCGTGCGCGAAGGGTGTCGGTGATGCCGAGTTCGTCGCGTGCGTGTGCGCCCAGCGCATCGTGTGCGGTCAGCTGCTCGGCCACCTGCCGGGCCAGTGCCGGCTGCAGGCCGCGATGGCGGTAGATCGCCGTCAGCTCGTCCAGCTCGCTGTGCGGGTCTTCGTGCAGCTCGCGCATTTCCACGGCCAGGTCGGCCGCTTCGGTGTCGGCCTGGGTCTGCACTGAAACGTACTCTCCGGCGGCCATCGACATCGCGCCGGCCACGGTGCCGGCCACGCCGGTGGCCAGGATCGTGCTGGCCGAGGCACCGCTGGCGGCCACGCCGACCACCAGGCCGGCGACCGAGACGATGCCGTCGTTGGCCCCCAGCACGGCGGCGCGCAGCCAGCCGACGCGGTCGGCGCGGTGCAGTTCCGGGTGTCGTGAATGGCGGTTCATGGCCTGAGTGTACGGGGGTCAAGAGGTCGTCGGTAGGATGCTGAAACCCGTCACCGTCGCATGCTGCGAAGGGCCGCCACGCTATAGTGCGCCCTTGCGATGGAAGGCCCCCAGCCCTACATCCCCTGCCACTGTCCAGCGAGTCCTCCCCTTGTCGAGCCCCAGCCACGTCGCCGATACGCCCATTACCGACCGCTCGGAGCTGGTCGAGGTGCTTGCCTCCGGCGAAAAGCCCCGTGCGCAGTGGCGCATCGGTACCGAACACGAGAAGTTCGGGTTCCGCCTGGACGATCTTCGCCCGCCGACCTTCGAAGGCGAGCGCGGCATCGAAGCCCTGCTCAACGGCCTGACCCGCTTCGGCTGGGAGCCGGTGCAGGAAAACGGCAACACCATCGCCCTGCTGCGTGACAACGCTTCGGTGACGCTGGAGCCGGCCGGCCAGTTGGAACTGTCCGGCGCGGCGCTGGAAACCATCCACCAGACCTGCGTGGAAACCGGCACCCACTTGAACGAAGTGGCACAGGTGGCCGGCGAACTGCAGCTCGGCTTCCTCGGCATGGGCTTCCAGCCGAAGTGGACGCGCGATGAAATGCCGTGGATGCCCAAGGGCCGCTACAGGATCATGCGTTCGTACATGCCCAAGGTCGGTTCGCTGGGCCTGGACATGATGACCCGCACCTCCACCGTGCAGGTCAACCTGGATTACGCCACCGAAGCGGACATGGTGAAGAAGTTCCGCGTGTCGCTGGCGCTGCAGCCGATCGCCACCGCGCTGTTCGCCGATTCGCCGTTCACCGAAGGCAAGCCGAATGGCTACCTGAGCTACCGCTCGCATATCTGGACCGACACCGACGCCGATCGTACCGGCATGCTCGACTTCGTGTTCGAGGATGGCTTCGGTTACGAGCGTTATGTCGATTACCTGCTTGACGTGCCGATGTACTTCTCCTACCGCGATGGCATCTACCACGACGCCAGCGGGCAGAGCTTCCGCGATTTCATGCAGGGCAGGCTGCCGGTGCTGCCGGGTGCGCTGCCGACGCTGCGTGACTGGTCGGACCACATGACCACCGCCTTCCCGGAAGTGCGGCTGAAGAAGTACCTGGAAATGCGCGGTGCCGACGGTGGTCCGTGGAGCCGCCTGTGTGCACTGCCGGCGTTCTGGGTGGGCCTGCTGTACGACGACACCGCGCTGGATGCGGCCTGGGACCTGGTGCGTGATTTCAGCCTGGCCGAGCGCCACGCGTTGCGCGACGGCGTGCCGAAGTACGCCATGGGCCTGCCGTTCCGCAACGGCACCGTGCGCGACCTGGCCCGCGAAGCCGTGAAGATTTCCGTGGAAGGCCTCAAGCGCCGCGGTGCGCGCAATGCCGATGGCCAGGACGAAAGCAAGTTCCTGGACGTGCTGCAGGAGATCGTCGAATCGGGCCTGACCCCGGCCGAGCGCAAGCTGGCGCTGTTCCATGGCCGCTGGCACGGCGACGTCGAACCGGTGTTCCGCGAGTTCGCGTACTGAAAATGTGCCCTCCGGGCATGGCCCGGCGCTACCCCTCACGGATCCGGTAGCGCCAGGCCATGCCCGGCGGGTGTTGTACGCAAAAAAACCCCGGCAAGGCCGGGGTTTTTTCATTCCATCAGCGCAGCGATCAGGCCTTGATGGTGGCCATGTCGATCACGAAGCGGTAGCGCACATCGTTCTTCGCCATGCGCTCCCAGGCCTGGTTCACGTCCTTGATGTTGATCACTTCAACTTCGCTGACGATGCCGTGCTCGGCGCAGAAGTCCATCATTTCCTGGGTTTCGGCCATGCCGCCGATGGCCGAGCCGGTGACGTGCTTGCGGCCGAAGATGACCGTGCCACCCATCAGCGGCGGGTCCAGTTCGGTGATGACGCCGACCAGGCACATGGTGGCATCGCGCTTGAGCAGGCTCATGTACGGGTTGGTGTCATGGCTGACCGGCACCGTGTTGAGCAGGAAGTCGAAGCTGTTGGCGTGGGCCTTCATCTGCTCCGCGTCGCGCGAGACCAGCACTTCGTCGGCGCCCAGGCGCTTGGCGTCGGCACCCTTTTCCGGGGTGGTGGTGATCATCACCACGGTGGCGCCCATCGCCTTGGCGAACTTCACGCCCATGTGGCCGAGGCCACCCAGGCCGATCACGCCGACCTTCTGGCCCGGGCCGACCTTCCAGTGGCGCAGCGGCGAGTAGGTGGTGATGCCGGCGCACAGCAGCGGCGCGGCGGCCTTCAGGTCCAGCTTTTCAGAGACCTTCACCACGAAGCGCTGCTCGACCACGATGTGGTCGGAGTAACCGCCCATGGTCAGCTCGCCTGTGTTGCGGTCGTGGCTGTTGTAGGTGTACGTCGGGCCCTTTTCGCAGTACTGCTCCAGGTCGTGGTCGCAGGCATCGCAGTGGCGGCAGGAATCGACCATGCAGCCGACGCCGGCGAAGTCGCCGACCTTCAGGGTGGTGACGGACGGGCCGACTTCGACCACGCGGCCGATGATCTCGTGGCCCGGCACCATCGGGTATTCGGCGCCGCCCCAATCGTCGCGGGCCTGGTGCAGGTCGGAATGGCAGATGCCGCTGTACAGCACTTCGATGCGGATGTCGTTGGCGCCGACGGCGCGACGTTCGAAGGTGAAGGGCTCGAGCGGGGCGGTGTTGGTACGTACCGCATAACCATGGGCGAGGGACATGGGGAATCCTTGGCGGGGTTTGTCGAAAGGCGCTTTACAATACGCCCCTCGTACCGGCCCACAAAGCCTGGAAATCGGCATGATTCATCAAGGCAGACTGCACAATGGCCTCTGACAATCTCTCCCACCTGGCCGCCTTCGCCGCCGTGGCCCGCCACCGCAGTTTCCGCAAGGCCGGCGGCGAGCTGACCCTGTCGACCTCGGCGGTGAGCTATGCGATCCGCGCGCTGGAAGAGCGGCTGGGCGTGGGCCTGTTCCACCGCACCACCCGCAGCGTGGCCCTGACCGAGGCCGGGCAGCGCCTGCTGGACCGGCTGCAGCCGGCGCTGGGCCAGGTGCACGACGCGCTGGAAGAGATGAACCAGTTCAGGGACAGCCCGACCGGCCTGCTGCGCATCAACGCGGCGCGCGCGGCGGTGCCGACCCAGCTCGGTCCGCGGCTGACCCGCTTCCTGCGCGCGCATCCGGATGTGCGGCTGGAACTGACCGAGAACGATGGGCTGGTCGACATCGTTGCCGACGGCTTCGATGCCGGCGTGCGCCTGCACGAGTTCGTGCCCGAGGACATGGTGGCGGTGCCGCTGGGACCGGCCCTGCACGGCATGATCGTGGCCTCGCCGGCGTACCTGCGCCAGCACCCTGCACCGCAGCACCCGCGCGACCTGCTGCAGCACGAATGCATCCGCTTCCGTTTCGCCAGCGGGCACCTGTACAAGTGGCAGTTCGACCGCGATGGGCAGTCGCTGGAAATCGACGTGCGCGGGCGGCTGACGCTGAGCGAGCAGACCACCATCATGCGCGCGGTGCTCGATGGTTTTGGCCTGGCCTACGTGCTGGAAGATGCCGCGCGCCCGCATGTCGAGGCCGGGACGATGGTGGCGGTGCTGCAGGACTGGAGCGAGCCGTTTCCCGGCTTCGTGCTGTATTACCCGAAGCAACGGCAGATGTCGTCGGCGCTGCGCGCGTTCGTGGATATGCTGCGGGAGTAAGGCGGGTTGCAGTGCCGACCAACGGTCGGCACCCACCCGTGTGGCCAATCACTCCACCAGCGCGTCATACCCCAGGCCGACGAACTGGATCAGGCAGAACCCATGCCCGAATGGATCGGCCAGCACTGCCAGCCGTCCCCAGCGACGTTCGCTCACCGGCAGTTCGATCACCGCGCCGGCGGCCACTGCGCGTGACAGCGCGACGTTGATGTCTTCCACCACCCAGTCCAGGTGCAGCGGCGTCCGGTGCCGCTCGTAATCGCGCACGTCGCCTTCGTCGGTGGCCACGCTGCCCGCATCACTCTGCAGCAGGTACAGCGCGGTCGGGCCGCCCAGCAGTTCAAGCGCGCCGGTCCCCAGCCGGCGGCCGACGTACAGGCCGAAGGCTGCGACGTAGAACGCTTCGGCAGCGGCCAGATCGGGCACATCGATGTTGACGATGAAGGTGGGGGCGGGGGAGTCCATGGCACGGGTCTGCGGCGGCCGGTTGCGTGCAGTCTAGACGTGCCGCAGCGGGATGCCGGTTCATCTCGCCGCCGAGGGTCGCGCGGATTGGGGCGCGTTGGGTAACCCGTGGTTCCGCGAGGTGTTTCCCACCCTGCTGGCACAGCCGCCGCTGCTGCTGCACGCCAACGAGTTCGAGCCGATCGAACGGGGCGAACTGCGCGAAGCCTGGGAAGACCTGACCGCCGAGGACCACTACAACCCGCTGCGCGAGGACCTGCAGCTGCTGCCGTTCGCGCGCAGTGGTGCTGGCGATACCTACTGCTTCTGGACCAACGCGCCGGGGTTCGCCGAAGCGCCGGTGCTGCTGGTCTGGCACGACGACGACCGTGCCGACGTGCTGGCCGCCAACCTGCAGGACTTCCTGTTCCGCAAGATGGTGGAAGCGGTGACGGAACTGGAAGCGGAGTACACGACGCTGGTCGAAGGTGATCTGGCCGCCAACCTGCAGGCCTGGCTGGGCAGCCATCGCGGCTGGTTGCGCGACGACCAGGCGACGGCGCTGGAGGACTTGTTCGCGCGCACCGATGACGTCGCCGCAGGGCGGATCACCGACGAGGAAGCGCAGGCGCTGGTGAAGCAGGTGATCGGCTTCCCGCGGCTGGACGAGTCGTTCGCCTACGTGCGCGAGGGCGCTTGAAGGCAGGGATCGGATCCCTTTCCGTTGGAAAGGGCTCCGACCCCATGATCGATCAGCTCGCCGTCGGGTAATCCAGATAACCCTCGCGGCCACCACCGTAGTAGGTGTCGCGATCCGGCGCGGCCAGTGCGATGTCCTGCTGCAGGCGCTCGACCAGATCCGGGTTGGCGATGAACGGCTGGCCGAAGGCGGCGATGTCGATCGTGCCTTCGTCGACCAGGCGCAGGGCGTACTCACGGGTCATGCCGCCGGCCAGCAGCACGGTGCCTCCGTACGCCTGCTTGAAGGCCTTCAGGAAGTCTTCGCCGATGGCGCGCTCGCCGCGCAGGTAGTTGTCATTCAGATGCACGTAGGCCAGCCCGCGCTTGCCCAGTTCTTCGGCCAGGTACAGGTAGCTGGCTTCGTTCTCGGCATAGGCCGGCATGTCGAAGACCTGGCTGTTCGGTGCCAGGCGCACGCCGACGCGGTGCGCGCCGATGCTCGCGGCCAGTGCATCCACGGTGTCCAGGATCAGTCGTGCGCGGTTGCGCAGCGAGCCGCCGTAGAGGTCCTGCCGATCGTTGGTGAGCGGGTTGAGGAACTGCTCGAACAGGTAGCCGTTGGCGGCGTGCAGTTCGATGCCATCGAAGCCGGCGGCGATGGCATTTTCCGCGCCACGCACGAAGTCGCTGACGATGGCCGGTACCTCGTCGGTGCGCAGGGCGCGCGGCGGGGTCGGATCGACGCGGCCGCGGCTGCCGTCATCCAGGTACACGAAGGCGAAGTTGCGCGGGTCGCTGCCAACCGCACGCGTACCGGCGCTGACCGGCTGGCCGCCGTCGGGCTGCAGCGAGCTGTGCGACATGCGGCCGACGTGCCACAGCTGGGCGAAGATCGTGCCCTGCGCGGCGTGTACCGCGTCGGTCACCAGCTTCCAGCCCGCCACCTGTTCGGCTGACCAGATGCCCGGCACGTCGATGTAGCCCTGGCCCTGCGGCGAGACCGGCGTACCTTCGCTGATGATCAGGCCGGCGCTGGCGCGCTGCCGGTAGTACTGCGCGGTCAGCTCGTTGGCCACGGCGCCGGGGTTGCGGGCACGGGTCATCGGCGCCATGGCAATGCGGTTGTGCAGCGGGGTTCCCGCCAGGTCGAAGGGGCGGAACAGCAGGTCGGTCATCTCGGTCATCTCGGTGTGGGGGAGGGCGCCCGCGGCGCCATGCACACAGGATGGAGTTGACATAGAGGCACATAAAGAGCTTCGATTTCCCATTTGGCGGGACATGGTGTCCCCAATGGAAGCTGCAGATGCTGCCCGTGGAATCCCTGAACGGCCTGGTGACCTTCGTCACCACGGCCCGTGCCAGCACCTTCACCGAAGCGGCCGAGGCGCTGGGCATCTCGCGCTCGGCGGTGGGCAAGGCCATCGCGCGGCTGGAGGCGCGGCTGGGCGTGCGCCTGTTCCACCGCACCACCCGGCGCATCTCGCTGACCACCGACGGCGAGGCCTATTACGCCTCGTGCGCGGCCGCGTTGGATGAAATCTCCGCCGCCGAGGCCTGCCTGGGCTCGGCCGCGCACCTGCCCAGCGGGCGCCTGCGCATCGACATGCCTTCGTCGTTCGGCCGCCTGGTGGTGATGCCGGTGCTGCTCAAGCTCTGCCAGCAGTACCCGGACCTGCAGCTGACGGTGACCTTCACCGACCACTTCGTCGACCCGATCGAGGAAGGCATAGACCTGCTGATCCGCTTCGGTGGCCTGCAGCAGGCAGAGCACCTGGTGGCGCGCCGGCTGGGCAGCCAGCGCCTGGTCACCTGCGCCGCGCCGTCCTACCTGCAGGCGCACGGCGTGCCGCGCAGCGTGGACGAGCTGCGTCAGCACCGCAGCATCGTCGGCTACCGCCACGGCCAGCCGATGGCGTGGCGGATCGGCCCGGACGGCGAGGGCGGCACCTTCATTCCGCAGGCCACCCACCAGCTCAACGATGGCGATGCGGTGATCGACGGCGCCATCGCAGGGCTTGGCATCTGCCAGATGCCGGTCTCGCTGGTCCGTCGGCACCTGCAGTCGGGTGCCCTGCAATCGGTGCTGGACGAGTGCATGCAGCGGCATATCGAGATTCACGCACTGTGGCCGCCGACCCGCCACCTGCGGCCGAAAGTGCGCTTCGTGGTGGATGAACTGACCCGGCTGGCCGCGGCGGGTGCGTTCGACTGAATGCCCTGGAACGCCCCGCGGATTGAGCACCGGCGCCGCACGTGTATACTATCCCCCAGTATAGTTCCGCAGGTGGCCCGCCATGCCGCATTCCCCCGAAGAAAAGAAAAAGGTCCTGGCCCGCGTGCGCCGCATCCGCGGCCAGTGCGATGCGCTGGACCGCGCGCTGGAGGCAGGCGCCGACTGCGGGCCGGTGCTGCAGCAGATCGCGGCCATCCGTGGCGCGGTCAACGGGCTGATGTCCGAGGTGATGGAAGCCCACCTGCGCGAGGAATTCGGCCAGCCGGCCACCTCCGATGAACAACGCGCCGAACGCGTGCGCGAGATGAGCGGTTTGATCCGCTCGTACCTGAAATAAACAACGGCGCAACATAGCGCCGCCCATCCTGTTACTGCCTGTCTTTTGGAGAGTCCGCCATGAAATCCCGTGCCGCCGTCGCCTTTGGTCCCGGCCAGCCGCTGCAGATCGTCGAGATCGACGTCGCCCCGCCGAAGGCCGGCGAAGTACTGGTCAAGATCACCCACACCGGTGTCTGCCACACCGATGCGTTCACCCTGTCCGGCGATGATCCGGAAGGCCTGTTCCCGGTGGTGCTGGGTCATGAAGGCGCCGGCATCGTGGTGGAAGTGGGCGAGGGCGTGACCAGCGTCAAGCCGGGCGACCACGTGATTCCGCTGTACACCGCCGAGTGCGGCGAGTGCCTGTTCTGCAAGAGCGGCAAGACCAACCTGTGCGTATCGGTGCGTGCCACCCAGGGCAAGGGCGTGATGCCCGACGGCACCAGCCGCTTCAGCTACAACGGCGAGCCGATCTACCACTACATGGGCTGCTCGACCTTCAGCGAGTACACCGTGGTGGCCGACGTCTCGCTGGCCAGGATCAATCCGGAAGCGAACCCGGAACACGTCTGCCTGCTCGGCTGCGGCGTCACCACGGGCATCGGCGCGGTGCACAACACCGCCAAGGTGCAGGAAGGCGACAGCGTGGCCGTATTCGGCCTGGGCGGCATCGGCCTGGCGGTCATCCAGGGTGCGCGCCAGGCCAAGGCCGGCCGCATCATCGCGGTGGACACCAACCCGTCCAAGTTCGAGCTGGCCCGCGAATTCGGCGCCACCGACTGCATCAACCCGAAGGACTTCGACAAGCCGATCCAGCAGGTCATCGTTGAAATGACCACCTGGGGCGTGGACCACAGCTTCGAGTGCATCGGCAACACCAGCGTGATGCGTGCGGCGCTGGAATGCGCACACCGTGGCTGGGGCCAGAGCGTGGTGATCGGCGTGGCCGGTGCCGGCCAGGAAATCTCCACCCGTCCGTTCCAGCTGGTCACTGGCCGCAAGTGGATGGGCACCGCGTTCGGCGGCGTGAAGGGCCGCAGCCAGCTGCCGGGCATGGTGGAAGACGCGATGAAGGGCAATATCGAACTGGCCCCGTTCGTCACCCACACCATGGACCTGGACAAGATCAACGAAGCCTTCGACCTGATGCATGAAGGCAAGTCGATCCGCTCGGTCGTCCACTTCTGAATCACGCCAGGCGGCAGGCCGCGTGCCTGCCGCCGCTGGGAGCACTCCATGGAACGCATCGAACACCGCGCCTGTTTCGGCGGCTGGCAGGACGTCTATCGCCATCACTCGACCACGCTCGGCTGCGACATGCAGCTCGCCGTGTACCTGCCGCCGCAGGCGGCCACGCAGACGCTGCCGGTGCTGTACTGGCTGAGCGGCCTGACCTGCACCGAGCAGAACGTCATCACCAAGGCCGGCGCGCAGCGCTACGCCGCTGAACATGGCGTCATCCTGGTGGCGCCGGACACCAGCCCGCGCGGCGATGACGTGGCCGATGCCGAAGGCTACGACCTGGGCAAGGGCGCAGGCTTCTATCTCAACGCCACCGAACAGCCGTGGGCGGAGCACTACCGCATGCATGACTACGTGGTGCACGAACTGCCGGCGCTGATCGAAGCGAACTTCCCGGCCAGCGATGCGCGGGCGATCAGTGGCCATTCGATGGGTGGGCACGGCGCGCTGGTGCTGGCGCTGCGCAACCCGGGCCACTACCGCAGCGTGTCGGCGTTCTCGCCGATCGTGGCGCCGAGCCAGGTGCCGTGGGGCCAGAAGGCGTTCACTGCCTATCTGGGGGACAACCCGGCCGAGTGGGCGCAGTGGGATGCCACCGCGCTGGTGGCCGATGCCAGCGAGCGCCTGCCGCTGCTGGTCGACCAGGGCGATGCGGATGAGTTCCTGCAGAACCAGCTGCAGCCCGAACGCCTGCAGCAGACCTGCGAGGCCGCCGGCCACCCGCTGACCCTGCGCCTGCAGCCGGGCTATGACCACAGCTATTACTTCATCGCCAGCTTCATCGGCGAGCACATCGCCCACCACGCCCGCGCGCTGCACGCCTGAGTTGTAGAGCCGAGCCTATGCTCGGCTGGAGACCAGAGCAGCCGAGCGTGGGCCCGGCTCTACGGAAGCGGGCGGCCAGCCGCCACGCATGGCATGGCGCTACCGGTCGTCGTCTTCTTCCGCCGCTTCACGGCCCTGCTGGCGGATCAAGGCTTCCTCGCGCGCATCGTTGATGGCGTGGCGCACGCTGTCCAGGTCGATGGTGGATTCATCGTGCACGAAGGTGCCGGTCAGCTCGCTGTCCGGCAGCAGGTTGCCCGCCTCGAACAGCGCCCACATTTCCTCGCCATACCAGGTGTCCAGCAGTTCGGGGGCGAAACGGCCCAGGTACGCGGTGAGGTTGTTGACGTCCCGCAGCAGCATGCTGCGCGCGGCGTTGTTGCCGCCTGCGCTGACCACCTGCGGGAAATCGATCACCACCGGGCCATCGGGACCGACCAGCACGTTGTACGGCGAGAGATCGCCATGGATCAGGCCGCAGCACAGCATGCGCACCACCTGGCGGACCAGGGTCTGGTGGAACTGGCGGGCCTGCTCCGGTTCCAGCTCCACCTCGCCCAGGCGGGCGGCGGAGAACCCGTCGGCATCGGTGACCAGCTCCATCACAAGCACGCCGTGGTAATACCCGTACGGCTCGGGCACGCGCACGCCGGCATCGCGCAGCAGGTACAGCGCGTCCACCTCGGTGTTCTTCCAGGCCGCTTCCTGCTGCTTGCGGCCGTACTTGCTGGCCTTGCCCACCGCACGCGCCTCGCGGCTGCCGCGCACCTTGCGCCCTTCCTGGTACTGCACGCGCTGCTGGAAGCTGCGCTGGGCCATGTCCTTGTAGACCTTGGCGCAGCGCACCTCGTCGCCGCTGCGTACCACGTACACGGCCGCTTCCTTGCCGCTCTTGAGCGGGCGTAGTACTTCATCGATCACGCCGTCGTCGATCAGCGCGCGCAGGGCTTCGGGGGTTTTCACGGGATCTCGGGGGCGGCCGGCGCGTAGGCGCTCGCTGGGATGGGGGTGGATTTTCGCATTTACGGGTCGCGGCTGCCCAGCGGCCTCCCGGTGGGCCCACGAGCGTCGCGGATCCGCTTTTTCCAAAGCGGATCACGCCGCAGTGGCCGCGCGCTGCGCTATGGTGCGCGCATACGGCCTTACGGATGGGGGGGTAGTGCATGCCGGTCGTGCTGGCGCTGCTGTACGTGCTGTGGCACGGGTTGGTCGTGGCGTTCTGGCCTGGGACGGCCGGTGGCGGGTCATTCGCCTTCCTGACCGCGGCACCGTTGCTGGCTGCCGCCGCCTGCCTGTGGCGGGCCCAGCGCGACCGTGCGGCGCTGGGCTGGCGTGCCACCGCGCTGGCCCTGCTGCTGTGGGCCGGTGGCATGGGCTTCAACATGGTCGATGCGCTCAGCGCCGGCCGCTCCAACATCACCCCCAGCGCCAGCCTGCTGCTGTATGTCCTGTACGGCGTGCCGCTGGTCTTCATCCTGGCCCGGGCACGCCGCGAGCGCTGGACCATCAGCCTCCTCGACGGGCTGATGGCCGCCCTGCTGGGCGTGCTGTTCTTCGTGCACACCCAGGCCTTCGCCGACCGCATCGACATCGACAGCGGGGCGCTGGCCAACATGCAGCACATGTTCGACATCCAGAACCTGTGCATCGCTGCCTTTGCGGTGGTGCGCTGGCTGGCCGGCGACGTGCCCGAGCGTCGTGCGTTCTTCCGTGCGCTGGCGCTGTATGCGCTGGGCTACCTGGTGGTGGCGTACTACATCAACCACTACACCGCCGAGCAGTCCTTCGGTGCCTACAACGACCTGCTGATCGACGTGCCGTTCCTGCTGCTGGCGGTGCTGGCCCTGCGCCAGTCCCCGGTGCCGGGGCACGTGCTGCACCCGCGCCTGTCGCGGCTGGTGCAGGCCGGTGGGCCGATGATCCTGCCGTTGCTGCTGCTGGTGGTCGGCACCCTGGTGGTGGACCACGCGCGGCCGCTGGCGGTGGCCGGGTTCGTGGTGGCCACGCTGGGCTTCGGCCTGCGCAGCACCCTGCTGCAGATCGATCTGCTGGAAGGCCAGGCCACCCTCGACCAGCTGGCGCGGCAGGACGGCCTGACCGGCGTGGCCAACCGGCGGCAGTTCGACACCGTGCTGCAGGCCGAGTGGAACCGCGCCCGCCGCAGCGGCACCGAGCTGGCGCTGCTGCTGGTGGACATCGACCACTTCAAGGCATTCAACGACCAGCACGGCCACCCGGCCGGCGACCGCTGCCTGCGTGCGGTGGCGGCGGTGCTGCAGGCCACAGCCGGGCGCGCGGCCGACAGCGTGGCGCGCTATGGCGGCGAGGAATTCGCGGTGATCGTGCCGGGCAGTCCGCTGTCGGGCGTGCTGGCGCTGGCCGAGCGGCTACGCATGGCGGTGGAAGCGCTGAGCCTGCCCGAAGGCCCGGTCAGCATCAGCATTGGTGTGGCCTACCTGCACCCGCCGGCCACGGCCAGCGCCGACCAGCTGCTGGCCGATGCCGATGCCGGCCTGTACGCCGCCAAGCGCGCCGGCCGCAACCAGGTGACCCTGCACGCACGGGTGCTGGACGACGAGAGCGGCGAGGAAGGCGTGATCGACTGCTGAGGCGTTGCCGGCCTGGCGATCAGCACAGGCCCGGCAACGAAGCCGGGTCTGTGCGTGGCATGTCAGTTGGCAGTGACGTCGACAATCTTGACGTCGTTTGCATCCTGCGCCAGCGCGATGATCTCCGCGGCGGTCATGCCGCTCACATCGTCCTTGATCGGCACGATGGACGGATCCGGTCTGCCGACGAGATCGTAAGCGCTATTCACGCCGCGCATGTTGAGCTTGAGCATCGCGACGGCCAGCTCCGCCTGCTTGGCAGCAGGCAGGGCATCGATCATGGCCGCGAAGCTGCTGCTGGCCGCTTCATCACTGCTCGCGTCGATGCGCGGCACTTCCTTGGCGATGGCGCTGCCGGCACACATTGCCAGGAGCAGGCCGGTACAGATCAAGGTCTTGCGCATGACAGATCCTTGTCTCGGTTGATGGGACAACAATAGCGGCCCGGCACCGTGCGGGCAACGTGCGCGATGTCAGCCGCCGCGCGTTTCCACCAGCACCGGGCACGGCGCGTGGTCCAGCGTCCACTGCGCCACCGAGCTGTCGAGCAGCCGCTGCAGCCGCGACAGGTGGCGATGGCCGATCACGATCAGGTCGGCCCCCAGCGTGCGCGCCTGGGTGCTGATCACCTCGGCGGGATCGCCTGCCGGCAGCAGCGGGCGGGCATCCACCCCACGCTCGCGCAGCTGTGCGATGGCGTCCTGCAGCAGGCCTTCAGCCTTCGCCCGCTGGCGTTCGGCGGCGGGGTATTCGCGGCGGTCGGCGTCGCTGGCATCGGCGGGCAGGGCAAACTCCGGGTCGATCACGCAGAGCAGGTGGATGCGGCTGCGCGGGCCGGCAACGTGGGTGACTAGGTCCAGCAGGGCGTCGTGCTGGGGGTCGCCATCGAGGGCGACCAGCAGGGTGGTGAACATGGGGAGGCTCCTTGGCAGGCGGTGATGGTCGCCCATGCCGCGCCGTGCACCCATGCCGTGCGGCGCAGGCAATACCTGCACGGGATGCAATCGACTTTGGCCAAGGGTGTCGTAGAGTCATTCCATCTGCTGGAGACTGCCATGCCCTTGCCTGACCTGAACCTGCTGCTCGCCCTGGATGTCCTGCTGGACGAAGGCAGCGTCGCCGGCGCGGCACGGCGCATGAACCTCAGTGCCCCGGCCATGAGCCGCACCCTCGGACGGATCCGCGACGCGCTGGGCGACCCGGTGCTGGTACGCGCCGGCCGCGGCCTGGCGCCGACCCCGCGCGCGCTGGAGCTGCGCGAACAGGTGCGCGACGTGATCGAGCAGGCGTACCGGGTGTTCCACGACGGCCGCGAAGTGGACATCCAGACCCTGGAACACACCTTCAGCATCCGCGCCAACGATGTGTTCATCGGCAGCTACGGCGGCCGCCTGCGCGAGGTGTTCCGCCAGCAGGCGCCGCGCTGCACGCTGCGCTTCATGCCTGAAGGCGATACAGACGATGATGCGATGGTGCAGGGCCGGATCGACCTGTTCATCAGCACGGCCGGCAAGCATGCGCCGGAGACCAAGGTGCAGAATCTGTTCACCACGGCGCTGCTGGGTGCGGCGCGCGAGGATCATCCGCTGTTTGATGGGGACATCACCGCCGAGCGCTTCGCTGCCTGCGACCACATCGCCGTTTCGCGGCGCGGCATCGCCCATGGCCCGATCGATGATGAGCTGGCGCAGCTTGGCCTGCGCCGACGGGTGGCGATGGTGATCCCCACCTTCCATGGCGCGATCTTCGCGGCGGCATCGTCGGATCTGGTGCTGCCGCAGATGCCGAGCGTCATGCTTGATCGCATCACCTATATGGGGCTGCCGCTGCGCATGTTCCCGCTGCCGGTACCGGTGCGGACGGTGGCCCTGGTGCAGGCCTGGCACCCGCGCATGGACAACGATCCGGCACACCGCTGGCTGCGCCGCGCGATCAAGTCGATGTGCGACGCCGACTTGTAGAGCCGAGCCAACGCTCGGCTGCATCGAAGGGCGTGCCGACCAACGGTCGGCACCCACATGAAATCAGCCCTGGCACCTGAACCCGTGCGTCTGGCGCACGGCTGGCATCGCACCCACGCCATTTTTCGCAGCAGTGGGCCTGCCTAGACTGCGCTCCCCACCGTCACCGAGCGCACGCCATGTCGCTTCACCTGCCGTGCGCTGCACGGATCGGCCGCTGCCGATGAGCGCGGTCGCCTTGCCCCGGGCCCCAGCCGCGCCCTCTGCCCCCGCCTTTGACCGCCGCATCGTGGTGGGCCTGTGCGGCGTGCTGCTGGTGGTGCTGGTGTCGGGCTTCAACGAGAACATCACCAAGGTCGCGCTGGCCGACATCCGCGGCGCGATGGGCTTCAGCGTCGATGACGGCAGCTGGATCATCAGCGTGTACAGCGCGATGTCGGTCAGTGCGATGGCATTCGCGCCGTGGTGCGCGGTGACGTTCTCGCTGCGCCGCTTCGCCCTGGTGATGATTGCCGCCTTCATGCTGCTGGGCGTGCTGTGCCCGCTGGCACCGGACCTGCCCACCTTCCTGCTGCTGCGCGCGCTGCAGGGCCTGGCCGGTGGCGCGCTGCCGCCGTTGCTGATGAGCGTGGCGCTGCGCTTCCTGCCACCGGGCATCAAGCTGTACGGCCTGGCCGGCTATGCACTGACCGCCACCTTCGGGCCAAGCATGGGCACGCCGCTGGCCGCGCTGTGGGTCGAGCACGCGGGCTGGCAGTTCGCGTTCTGGCAGATCGTACCGTTTTGCGTGGCTGGCATGGCGATGGTCGGCTGGGGCCTGCCGCAGGACCCACTGCGGCTGGAGCGCTTCGCCCAGTTCAACGGCGTGGGCCTGGCCCTGGGGCTGCCCGCGCTGGTCATGCTGGTGCTGGGCCTGACCCAGGGCGCGCGCCTGAACTGGTTCGATTCGCCGCTGATCACCGTGCTGCTGGGCGGCGGCAGCGGCCTTCTGGTGCTGTTCTTCATCAACGAATGGTTCCACCCGCTGCCGTTCTTCAAGCTGCAGCTGCTGGCCCACCGCAACCTCAGCTACTCGCTGGTGACCTGCGTGGGCGTGCTGTTCGTCCTGCTGGCCGTCATTTCCATTCCCTCCGGCTACCTGGCCAGCGTGCAGGGCTACCGCCCGCTGCAGACCGCGCCGATGCTGCTGTGGGTGGCGCTGCCGCAGGTCATTGCGCTGCCGCTGGTGGCCACCCTGATGAACCAGCGTGCGGTGGATTGCCGCTGGGTGCAGGCGGCAGGACTGTTGCTGCTGGCCGTGGCCTGCTTCCTCGGCGCGCACCTGGACGTGCAGTGGAACCGCGACAACTTCCTGTGGGTGCAGCTGCTGCAGGTGGTGGCACAGCCGATGGCGGTGCTGCCGTTGCTGCTGCTGGCGACCACCGGCCTGGCACCGCAGGACGGTCCGTTCGCCTCGGCCTGGTTCAACACCGTCAAGGGTTTCTCCGCGGTGTTCGCCGGCGGCGTGCTCGATGCGGTCGGGCAGTCGCGGCACCACCTGCATTCCACCGCACTGGTGGACCACCTGGGCAACCAGCCGTGGTTGCCGGCCAGTGCCGATCTGCCCGCGCGGCTGCACGCCCAGGTACAGGCGCTGACCTCGGCCGACCTGTACTGGCTGGTGGCGTTGGTGGCCCTGGGCTGCCTGCCGCTGCTGCCGTGGGCGACCCGCGTCCATCCGCCACGTGCCGTGGCCTGACTCCCACTTTTCAAGGACTCCCCCGCATGAGCCTCAACAAGACAACCCTCAATACCGGCCTTGCGCTGGGCGTGCTGGCGTTGGCCATCGGCGGCTGGCTGCTGCTGCGCGACGGCCGCTACCAGCGCACCGACAACGCCTACGTCAATGCTGATTTCACCGTGGTCGCACCGAAGGTGGCTGGCTTTGTCAGCAGCGTCGAGGTGCAGGACAACCAGAAAGTAAAAGCGGGTGATGTGCTGGCCCGCATCGACGACCGCGACTACCAGGTGGCGCTGCAGGCGGCGCGCGCCGACCTGGCCAATGCGCGCGCGCAGCTGGCCAATGCGCAGGCCGCGCTGGCACAGCAGGGCTCGCTGATCGAACAGGCCCGCGCCAGCGTCGATGTCAGCCGCTCCGAACTGACCTTGGCCAGCGCCGACCAGCAGCGCTACCGCGAACTCGCCCGCGATGGCGCCGGCACGGTGCAGAACGCGCAGCAGGCGCAGTCGAAGCAGGCCGTGGCCAGCGCGCACGTGCAGCAGGGCCAAGCCGCACTGAGCACCGCACGCCAGCGCACCGGTATCCTCGCTGCCGGCGTGCAGTCGGCGCAGGCCGCCGTGCAGCGCGCCGAAGCGGCGCAGGCGCGGGCGGAACTGGATCTTTCGCACACCGAACTGCGTGCACCCATCGACGGGGTGGTCGGCCGCCGCGCGGTACGCGTCGGTGCCTACCTGACGCCGGGCACGGCGGTGGCGGCCGTGGTGCCGCTGCAGCGCGCCTTCGTGGTCGCCAATTTCCAGGAAACGCAGATGACCCGCATGCACGCCGGCCAGCCGGTGGAGCTGACGGTGGACGTGTTCCCCGGCACGCGCCTGCACGGCCACATCGACAGCATCGCCCCGGCCACCGGCGTGACCTTCGCCGCCGTCGCGCCGGAGAACGCTACCGGCAACTTCACCAAGGTGGTGCAGCGCATTCCGGTGAAGATCGTGCTGGAACCGGGCCAGCCGCTGCTGGACCAGCTGCGCGCCGGCATGTCGGTGGAAGCGCGCGTGGACCTGCAGGGCGGGGAGGGCGCATGAGCACGCGTCGCGCAATGAAGACGCTTGCCAGTGCGGCGCTGTGCCTGGCCGTGGCGGCGTGCACGATGGGGCCGGACTACGTGCGGCCGCAGGCCCAGCTGCCGGCACAATGGCAGGGTGACGCCGTGGCCACTGCGACCCTCGACGACGATGCGGCGTGGTGGGCGGGCTTCGATGATCCCCTGCTGGGGCAGCTTGCGCAGCAGGTGCTGCAGTCCAACCTGGACCTGCAACTGGCGGCCAACCGCGTGCAGCAGAGCCGCGCGGCGCGTGGCATCAGCGCGGCGGACCGGCTGCCCTCGGTGGCGGCCAGCGTCAGTGGCGTGCGTGCGCGTAACAGCGAGGTGGGCCTGAGCGATCCGTCCGGCAATGCGGGCCGGGAGGACTACGGCCTGTTCCAGGCTGGCATCGGCCTGAGCTGGGAACTGGACCTGTGGGGGCGCGTGCGCCGCCAGGTGGAAGCCGCCGATGCGCGCGTGCAGATGGCCGAGGAGGATGCGCATGCCGTGCGCATCGCGCTGCTGGCCGAAACCGCGCGTTCCTACCTGCAGCTGCGCGCGACCTCGCAGCTGCTGGCGATCACCGAGGACAACCTGGGCATCGCCGCCGACATCCAGCGGCTGACCGAAGCGCGGCAGCGCCAAGGCGTGGCCAGCACGCTGCAGGTATCGAGTGCGGCGGCACAGGTGGCCGCACTGCAGGCACGCATCGCGCCGCTGCGGCACCGGCAATCGCAGCTGCGCAATGCGCTGGCGTTCCTGCTGGCCAGGCCGCCGCAGGCGCTGGATGCGCAGCTGCAGGACGTGCGTGCCGATTGGCCGGTGCTGCCGCCGGTGGCGGTGGGGCTGCCCAGCGAACTGGCCGAACGCCGACCGGACATCCGCCGCGCCGAAGCGGCGTTGCACGCGGCCACCGCGAACATCGGCGTGGCCAAGGCCAGCTTCCTGCCGCGCATCACATTGAATGGCGATGCGGGATTCCAGGCAAAGCAGCTGGATGACCTGGACGGCTGGAATGCACACCGTTTCAGCATCGGGCCGTCGATCAGCCTGCCGATCTTCCAGGGCGGGCGCCTGAAGGCCAACCTGGCGCTGAGCCGGCTGCAACAGCAGCAGTCCGCGCTGCAGTTCCAGCGCACGGTGCTGCAGGCCTGGCATGAAGTGGATGATGCCATCGACGGTTACGCGGCCGAGCAGCAGCGCAGCACGCAGCTGCAGGCGGCCGTTGCGCAGAGCGAAACCGCCCTCGGCGCGGCGCGGCGGCAATACCAGGCCGGCGTGGTGGACATGCTGGATGTGCTGAGTACCCAGCGCATCGCGCTGGACAACCAGGCCGCGCTGGCCAACAGCCAGGCCACGGCCGCCATCGCCCGGGTGGAGCTGTACCGCGCGCTGGGCGGTGGCTGGCAATGACATGAAAACGCCGGGCATGGCCCGGTGCTACCCATGGTGGCGGTAGCGCCGGGCCATGCCCGGCGGGTGCGGGGGCCTCAACGCACGTCGCGCAGTTCCCAGTGGTGGCCGGCCAGCAGGCGCAGGCGCTGCTTGAACACATCACTGTCGATGCGGGTGGTGGCCACCAGGTTGATGCGCAGGTCCTTCTGCTCGCCGGTCACGGTGGCGTCCGGGTCGGTCACGCCCCACTGCGGTTCCACTGCGTCCGGGTCGGGCTGCTTGGCCTTCCAGCGCTCGAACAGGGTGCCGCTGCGCAGGGCGTCCTGCAGCTCCTCGGCGAAACCGCCGGCGCTCTGCGAATGGAAGGACAGGTCAGAGTCGTTGCCGCGGGCCTTGGACGGGTCGGGCAGGCTGATGTGGTACTGCGCAGGCATGGTTCGTCTCCTTGAGGTGTGGCAAGGCTGGCACAGCCGCAGTGCAATGCTTGTGTACGCCAGAACGGCTTACTCGAAGCGATGCGGCCCATCGGCAAAGCCGATCGTCACCGCGCCCTTGCCGACGTTGACCATGCCGGTCAGGCTCATCACCGACTCGTACACCGCCACGCCGTGGCTGGCGCACAGGTTCTTCATCGCGGCATAGCCGGGCAGGGCACGCAGTTCCTCAAGCTCGCCGCCGTAGCTGACGCAGACGGTGGGGGTCATCAGGCCGTTGCGCACGCGCTGGCCGACCACGCCGAACAGCTTCTGCACGGCGTTGTCGAATCCCTTGATCTTGGCCACCGGCCCGGTCTCGCCCTTGTAGCCGTGCAGCACCGGCTTGATGTCCAGCGCGCTGCCCAGCGCGGCGCTGAGCAGGCCGACGCTGCGGTCGCCCTTGTGGCGGGCGCGGGCGCGCATGTAGTACAGGTCGCGGGTGACCATGTAGCCGTGCACGTTGCCGAACAGTTCCTCCAGCCGCTCGCGGATCTGCTGCACGCTGGCACCGCTGTCGCGCAGCCGCACCGCCTCCACCGCGGTCACCGCCTGGGCGGCGAACAGGTTCTGGGTATCCAGCACGCGCAGCGCGAACGGCGAGTTGTAGCCCGCCGCCTGGCGCACCGGCTTGTAGTCGTTGAGGATGGCGAAGCTGGCCTGCAGCGCGTTGTCGTGGATCGGACTGCGCGTCTTGGTGATGGTCATGCAGAACACGTGGTCGTAATCGATCACCAGCTGCTGCAGGAACAGATCGCGGATCTGGTTGACGCTGAAGGGGATGGTCTCGGCTTCGGCACCATGCTCGGCCACGTGGGCGTGCAGGAAGCTGAGCGTCGCCTGCTCGTCGCGGTGGTCGGCCAGCACCGCTTCGCCGATCCGCACGGTGATCGGCAGCACCACGATGTTGTGCGCGGCAATGAAATCCTGCGGCAGGTCGCAGGCCGAATCGACAACGATTCCGATGCGCATCCGGCTCCCCCTCCAGGGCGGTTGTAGGTTCGGAATGTGAAAGCTATCTCAATTTTATCCGGGGCACGCGAGGGAATCACGCCACTGCCTGTTCAGCGATTGCGCTGCACCGCTACTGGAAGCGTTACCACGGCCTGCCAGTCCGGACGGTGCAGCAGGCCGGGGTCGGCCAGCACGGCGGCCATCATCGAGTGCGCATCGTTGCCCCAGAACAGTTCGCCGTCGATGGACAGGGTCGGCACGCCGAACAGGCCAGCGTCGATCGCGGCCTCGGTATTGCGGCGCAGCTGTTCCTTCACCGCCGGCTCGGCACAGGCCGCCTGTACGTCGTTGATGCCCAGCCGGGCCGCCGGTATGCGCAGCGTTTCGGCGCTGTCACCGGTATTGCCTTCGCGCCAGATCCAGTCGAACAGCACATCCACCGCCTGCGTGCTGGCACCGGCGGCCAGGCACAGGCGCAGCGCGGCCAGTGGGTTGAACGGATGGGCGGGCGGGAAGCGCAGCAGCGTGCCTTCGGCCTGCGCCGTCCACAGCAGCTGCCGGTAGATGAAACGACGCTTGGCCGGAATCTCGGCCGGGCCGAGGTTGCCCAGGTGGTGCAGCACCGCGCCGAAAGCGATTGGTACCGGCTGGATGGCCGCGAACTGCGGCAGCTGCTTGACCTTCTGCCAGTGCAGGTAGGCGTAGGGCGAGACGAAATCGAAGTACCAGCGCAGGGTCGGCATCGGCGGATTCCTCGGGGGTCAGGGCTGTGCGTTGTGCTGCAGGTAACGGTCACGCAGTTCGGTCTGGCGCGAGCGCATCGGCATCGCGCGGCCTCCCAGCCAGACCTGTTCGGCATAGTGCGCCACATCAAGCGGGTCGCCTTCCCATAGCACCAGGTCGGCGCGTTTGCCCGGTTCGATGGTGCCGATCTGGTCGGCCACGCCCAGCACCTGTGCCGGCACCCGGGTCAGCCCGGCCAGGCCATCGGCCCAGGGCAGGCCATTGGCCACCGCGTTGCCGGCCAGCTGGCGCATCTTGCGCGCGTTGTGCGAGGCATCGTCGCGCTGGGCGAAGCTGACCGGCACGCCCACACGCTGCAGGCGCGCGGCGTTTTCCAGGGTGGCGCCCATCTGGTCGAAGCTGGTGGGCAGGTTGCCCAGTGCATCGACGAACACCGGTACCTGCGCGGCCGCCAGGTCCGCCGCCATCTGCCAGGCCTCGGCGCCACCGGCGATGGCGATCTTCACCTTCTCGCGCGCCGCCCAGCGCAGCAGTTGGCGGATGTCGGCAGCACGGTCCACTTCCACCACGATGCGGCCCTGGCCGGCCAGGTAGCGGGCCAGGGTGCGGCGGCCCGCGGGCGTCAGCAGCGCATGCGGCGAATCGGCGGCGACCTGGCCGCGCGCTTCGTCCACCATCTGCTGCAGCAGCATCCACTGCGCCGCACGCGACTGCCCGGTCAGTTCCGAAGCGGCCGCGCCCAGGCGCAGGAACAGCGCACGCGGTCCGATCGGGTCGGCGCTGCCATCCATGCGCATCACGCCGCCCTGGCCGGCCACGAAGCCACCGCCGGTGGCTGCGCCCAGCGCGGTGAAGCCGATGCCATCCAGGCGCGCCACGGGAATCAGCACCGAGGCCGGGTTGTAGGCGAGGGTGACGTCGAATTCCGGGCGCAGCGGCTGCTCGCCGATCTTCAGCGTGCTGTCCACCGTGCTCGATTCGCCGGAGACCTCTTCGATGCCGATCTCGGTGATGCCGCCGAACAGGGCCGGAGTGAGCGGACGGCCGTTGGCCTCCACCACGGCCACGCCGGCCGGTGCCGCCAGGCCGGGGCCGACCGCGCGGATCATGCCGCCCTGCACCAGCACGTCGGTGTTCTGCAGGCTGCCGCGCGCGCTGGCGGTGTGCACCGTGGCGTTGCGTACCAGAAGGTCCTGCGCCGAAGCCGTGGTTGCCAGCAACAGCAGCGCGACCACGGTAACGCCGGGCCATGCCCGGCGACGCTTGTTCAACGCGCCCATCAGCGCACCTCCTGGCCAAGCTGGAAATCCGAACGCGGCGTCGCCGCAGGCGCACCGCGGTCATACAGCCGCCGGCCATCGACGAAGACCTGCTCGGCCAGCGCATACGAACTGAAGGGATTGCCATTCCACACCACCACGTCGGCCATCTTGCCGGCCTCCAGGGTGCCGGTCTGGCCTTCGATGCCCAGCGCCTTGGCGGCGTTGGCGGTCATCCAGGTGATCGCGTGTTCCGGGGCGATGTCGGGCATGCGCGCGCGGCGCGCCGCAGCCATCACCTTGGCCGCCTCCTGGTTGAGGCGCTGGATGCCCTCGGGCGAGTCGGAGTGGACGATGGCGCAGCTGTTCTTCGGCCGGTCGACCAGCGCGATGTTCTCGGCGATGCCATCGAAGGCTTCCATCTTGAAGCCCCACCAGTCGGCCCAGAGCGCACCGCAGACGCCATCGGCGGCCAGCCGGTCAGCCAGCTTGTAGGCTTCCACGCCGTGGTGGAACGCAGCCACCTTGAAGCCGAATTCCTTGGCCAGGTCGAGCATGGTGGCCATCTCGTCGGCGCGGTAGCAGTGGATGTGCACGCGGATGTCGCCCTGGATGGCACCGGCCAGCGTGTCCAGCTTGAGGTCGCGCTTGCCGCCGGCATCACCGGCGCTGTCGCCCTTGTCGCTGCCGAACCAGCCCTTGCGCTTGGCCGGCTTCGGGTTGTTCTTGGCGATGTAGTCGGCCGCGTCGATGAAGGCGGCGCGGTAGCCGGCCACGTTGCCCATGCGCGTGGCCGGGGCGGTGCCCTTGCCGCCGTAGACGCGCTTGGGGTTCTCGCCGCAGGCCATTTTCAGGCCCCACGGCGCGCCGGGGAATTTCATCGCCTGATAGGTGGTGGCCGGCACGTTCTTCAGCACCACGCCGCGGCCGCCGACCAGGTTGGCCGAGCCGGGCAGCACCTGCATGCTGGTTACGCCACCGGCCAGGGCCGCGGTGAAGCCGGGATCCTGCGGCCACACCGAGTGCTCGGCCCAGACATTGGCGGTGACCGGCGCGGTCATCTCGTTGCCGTCGCTGTGCGCGCTGACGCCCGGGCTGGGGTAGACGCCCAGGTGCGAATGCACGTCGATCAGGCCCGGGGTGACCCACTTGCCCTGCGCATCGATGCGGGTGATGTCAGCATCGGCCTGCAGCTGCGGGCCGACGGCGACGATGCGGCCGTCGCGCAGCAGCACGTCGGCATGCTCCAGGCGCTGGCCGGTGCCGGTCAGCACGGTGGCGTTCTGGATCAGCACCGGGCCGTCGGGATGGGCTTGGTAGGTGCTGGGGTAGGGGTCGGCGACGAAGCGCGACGCGCCCACCGCCGGTGCGGTGCTCAGTGAGGCCAACGCCAGGCCAAGCCCGGTGCGCAACAGCGTGGATGGCATGCAGATTCCCTGGCAGGCGCGTGAATCCACCGACGCTATCCGGCAACGGGGGCAGTTGCCAAGTGACGTTGGGCAGGGGCGGATGTAGGAATTTCCCTATACAGAAATTGTGAACGAAGCATTAATTTTTAATGACACCTGCCGTCAATGAACGCAGCAGCGTGTGGCTCCCCCCTTGCTGGCAGCCCTGTGCCGACGCACGCGGCTGGCAACTGTACTTTTCATGGAATTCAAGGACGTACCTGTTGATGAGCGTTTCCACGTCGTACCGTACCGCCGCTGCACGCCGCGCCTTCCTGCCCTCGCCGCTGGCTTCGGCCATTGTCGGCTCGCTGCTGGTGGCCGCCTCGCTGCCGGCCTTGGCCCAGGGCAGCAGTGACGAGCTGTCGCGCTACCAGTTCCAGCGCAGCCTGCAGGCTGCCTTCGCCGCCCCGTCGCTGGCCTCTACCGCCGTCCCGTCGTCGGGTTTCGCCCCGGCTGCAGGCGATGAAGCCGCCGAGCCGATCATGGGCCAGGCCGGCGATGCCGCCAGCTGGCGTACCAGCGAGTTCAACAACGACTGGGGCCTGGGCGCGATCAATGCCGATGTCGCCTATGCCCGCGGCCTGAGCGGGAAGGGCATCCGCCTGGGCGTGTTCGACAGCGGCAGCGGCCTGGATCACGACGAGTTCGCCGGCAAGGACCACCGCAGCATCCATATCGCCGACCTGCTGGAAGACGGCAGCCTGTGCGGCAACACCGGTTTCATCGACGGCCCGGATGCCTGCTTCAGCAGCGACGGTGACGATGTCTCGATCGAATACACCGCGTTCGACGCCAGCGTCCCGCAGAACATCCGCGACATCATCATTTCCGACCCGCGCTACGTGCAGCCGGGCATTTCCTTCCAGACCCACGGCACCCATGTGGCCGGCACCATCGCCGCCAACCGCGATGGCAACGGCACCCATGGCGTGGCCTTCGGCGCCGACCTGAGTGTGGCGAAGCTGTTCTTCAACAGCGCGCAGGTGTGGGCGCGTACCGCCGCCGGCTACCAGGTGGTTTCCGTCGGCGGCGTGGGCCCGGACAGCACGGCCTTCGAAAGCATGTACGCGCAGATGAACGAGCAGGGCGTGCGTGCGCTCAACCACAGCTGGGGCCTGAGCAACGAGCCGACGACCGTGGAAGACGTCGACGGCCTGTACGAATACAACATGGATTACCTGGACATCTTCGCCGAAGGCTCGCGCAGCAACGGCATGATCCAGGTGTGGGCCGCAGGCAACAACCAGGTCTACGCCGACGAGGCGGAAGACGCGCCGATCGCCGGCATCTACGCCACGCTGCCGCGCGCCTTCGCCGACATCGAGCCGTACTGGCTGAGCGTGGTGAACGTGGCCGAAGTGGCGCCGGGCAGCTATGTGCTGGACAGCTCCTCCAACCGCTGCGGCCTGAGTGCCAACTGGTGCCTGGCCGCGCCGGGCACCGACATCCTGTCCACCGTCTACGGCAGCGATTCGGCACTTGACGCGCAGCTGGTCAACGGCGGCAACGGCAACGTGCTGCTGGAAGTGCTGGAACGCGTGCCGACCTACAGCTATGGCTGGATGACCGGCACCTCGATGGCGGCCCCGCACGTCACCGGCGCACTGGGCCTGCTGTTCGAGCGCTTCCCGTACCTGGACAGCGCGCAGGTGCGCGACATCCTGCTGACCACGGCCACCGACCTCGGCGCCGAGGGCGTGGACGATGTCTACGGCTGGGGCATGATGGACCTGGCCAAGGCCATCGAGGGCTACGGCTCGCTGCGCGTGGACACCGACGTGGTGATGAACCAGAAGGCAGGTGGCCTGAAGGTGTGGGAAGGCGATGCATGGGACGACTGGACCAATGACATCGGCGGCCCGGGCAAGCTGACCAAGAGCGGCATCGGCTGGCTGCGCCTGAGCGGCGACAACAGCTTCAACGGCGCCGTGGTGCGCGAGGGTGTGCTGGAGCTGGACGGCGTCAACGCGCTGACCAGCGCCGTGGAAGTGACCGGTGGCAGCCTGGTGCTGAACGGCACGCTGGAAAGCACCGCGCTGAACGCCAACGGTGGCGTCAGCTTCGTCACCAGCACCGGTGTGCTGGACGGCTCGGACCTGAGCGTGTCCGGCGGCGTGGTCTCGTTCAACGGCGTGCAGACCGGCGGCCAGACCTTCGTCGGCGCCAAGGGCACGCTGAAGGGCGTGGGCGAACTGGGCGACACCACCGTGTCCGGCATCATCGCGCCGGGCAACTCGATCGGCACGCTGACCATCAACGGTGACTACGTGCAGACCGCCAGCGGCGTCTACCAGGCCGAACTGGCCCCGGGCGGCCGCAGCGACCTGCTGCACGTCACCGGCACCGCCACCCTCGGCGGCTCGCTGGTGGCACTGCCGGAAGCGGGCACCTACTACCTGGGTGAGCAGTTCAACTTCCTGCAGGCCGATGGCGGCACGATCGGGCAGTTCGCGACCACCGATTTCAGCGCGTTCTCGCCCTTCATGCAGTTCAGCCTGGTCTACGGCGCCTCCGGTGCCCGGATCGAGGTGGCCCGAGGCGCCGCACTGGCCACCGCCGCCACCACCGCCAACCAGCGCGCCGTGGCTGGCGTGGCCGACACCCTGGCCGTCGGCCAGGGCCTGCCGCGTCCGCTGACCCTGCTGTTCCCGGAACAGGTGGGTGCGGCGCTGGACGGCCTGAGCGGCGAGCTGCACGCAGCCACCGCGGCAGCGCTGGTGGAAAGCAGCCGCAACGTGCGTGATGCCGCGCTGTCGCGCCGTGCCGGTGCCACCGCACCGGGCGCCAGCGATGCCGACGCGACCGGCGTCTGGGTGCAGGCCATCGGCGGCAGCACCACCCTGGACGGCAACGCCAACACCGCCCGCACCCAGGCCAACAACAACGGCTTGCTGGTCGGCGTGGACCGCGAGTTCGGCGGCTGGCAGGTGGGCGTGCTGGCCGGTACCGGCCGTACCGACGTGAAGCAGCAGCAGGGCCGTCGTGCGCGCTCGAAGATCGACAACACCCACTTCGGCGCGTACGCCAGCCACAACTGGGGCGGGTTCGGCCTGCGTGGCGGCCTGGCGGTGAGCAACCACGACGTGGACAGCGCCCGCGAGCTGGCGTTCTCTGGCTACACCGACACGCTGAGCGCCCGCTACGACGCCCGTACCCGCCAGG
The DNA here is from genome assembly GCF_003105135.1 of Stenotrophomonas sp. SPM. NCBI lineage: Bacteria > Pseudomonadati > Pseudomonadota > Gammaproteobacteria > Lysobacterales > Lysobacteraceae > Stenotrophomonas > Stenotrophomonas sp. SPM. The sequence goes on from NZ_QETL01000033.1 coordinate 27,964, forward strand.
CGTTCGTCGAAGCGGCCTACCGCTTCGGTGGCCGTGAAGCCGGCCTGGAGCCGTATCTGCAGGTGGCCCGCGTGGAAGTGGACACCAAGCACATCGACGAGCGCGGCGGTGCCGCCGCCCTGCAGGGCCGGGTCGACGACGCCCGCACCACCGTGGCCACGGCCGGTGTGCGCTTCGACAAGGGCCTGAAGGCCTCGTTCCAGCAGGACAGCTGGCTGCATGTGACCGGTGCGGTGGGCTACCGCCGGGCCAGCGGCGACCGTGACCCGTCGGCATCGCTGGCCTTCGCCAGCGGCAGCGATGCGTTCGTGGTCAGCGGTGCGCCGATCGCCGACAGTGCGGTGGTTGCGGAGCTGGGCCTGTCGGCCTGGCTGACCGAGCGCCAGCAGCTGGAACTGGGCTACAGCGGCCAGTACGGTGATGAGAGCCGTGACCACGGCGCCAACCTGCGCTGGTCGGTGCGCTTCTAAGCGCCCGGCGCGGCAGTAACGGTTCCCGGGCAGGACGCGCCGGGAATCCCCAGGAGGGCGGCCGCAGGGTCGCCCTTCTTTGTTGCCGGGCCAGGTGAAGGCCGGCGGACACGCGCCTACAATAGCGGCCCCACGCCGTAGCGGATGCGCCATGAAGAGCAAGCAGGAAATCGTCGACAACTGGTTGCCACGCTATACCGGAGTGCCCCTGGACCAGTTCGGCCAGCACATCCTGCTGACCAACTTCGGCGGTTACCTGCATACCTTCGCCGAGCTGACCGGGGCGCCCATCGTCGGCCTGGACCGGCCGATGGCCAGCGCCACCTTCGACGACATCACCATGATCAACTTCGGCATGGGCAGCCCCAATGCCGCCATCATCATGGACCTGCTGTCGGCGGTGATGCCCAAGGCGGTGCTGTTCCTGGGCAAGTGCGGGGGGCTCAAGCGCAAGAACCAGCTGGGCGACCTGGTGCTGCCGATCGCCGCCATCCGCGGCGAGGGCACCTCGGGGGACTACCTGCCGCCGGAAGTGCCGGCGCTGCCGGCCTTCGCCCTGCAGCGGGCGGTGTCCACGATGATCCGCGACCTGGGCCACGACTACTGGACCGGCACGGTCTACACCACCAACCGCCGGGTCTGGGAGCATGATGAGGCCTTCAAGGAGCGGCTGCGGGCGATGCGCTGCATGGCCATCGACATGGAAACGGCCACGGTGTTTGCCGCCGGCTTTGCCAACCACATCCCCAGCGGGGCCCTGCTACTGGTGTCCGACCAGCCGATGATCCCCGACGGGGTCAAGACCGAGGCCTCCGATGCCAAGGTCAGCTCCCAGTTCGTGGAAAACCATATCCAGATCGGTATCGAGGCGCTTAAGCTTATCCGGCGCAACGGCAAGTCGGTCCGCCACCTGCGCTTTGACGAATGATGATGATGGTCTGGCGCCGGGCGCCGGCCCTGGAGAGCAGGTGATGGACGTTGCCGCGCAAGTGGTGGAATTCTGGAGCGAGGCGGGCCCGGCGAAGTGGTTCGCCCGCGATGACGCGTTCGACGCGCGGTTCCGCGAGCGGTTCCTGGAGGAGCACTATGCGGCGGCGTCGCGTGGGCGCGAACACTGGCTGGGCAGTTCCGATGGCGCGCTGGCGCTGATGCTGCTGCTGGACCAGTTCCCGCGCAACTGCTTCCGCGGCACCGCCCATTCCTATGCCACCGATGGCCTGGCCCGGCATTACGCCATGCGTGCCATCGAGGAAGGCCTGGACCTGCAGCTGGTGCCCAAGCTGCGTGCTTTCATCTACCTGCCGTTCGAGCATTCCGAAGATCCGTTCGACCAGGATCGTTCGGTCGCCATGTTCGACGTACTGGGCGACAAGGAATACCTGCAGTACGCCGAAGTCCACCGCGACGTCATCCGCCGCTTCGGCCGCTTCCCGCACCGCAACGCGGTGCTGGGCCGCATGCCCAGCCCGGAAGAACTGGATTTCCTCGCCGAAGGCGGGTTTGCGGGGTAGATCCACGCCATGCGTGGATAAAAAAAACGCCGGCGTCTGCCGGCGTTTTTCGTGCGGGGGCTGGCCGATCAGTACTTCGGCACGCCGTTGTCCACTTCGTCCGACCAAGCGTCGATGCCACCGGTGACGTTGAACACCTTGGTGAAGCCCAGGGTGCGGAACTGCTCGGCAGCCTGCGCACTGCGGCCACCGTGATGGCACAGGAAGGCCAGCGGGGTGTCCTTGGGCAGGCCTTCCAGCTCGGCGCGGCCGTTGCCGTCGAAACTCTTGAACGGCACGCCGACCGCGGCGATGGCGCGTTCGTCGGCCGGGCGCACGTCGACCAGGGTCACGTTGCCGGCGCGGACCAGATCGTCGGCGTCACGCACGCTGATTTCCTGCACCGGCTTCGGCGCGTTCGGGTTGTCGATGGCCAGACCCTTGCCGCGGATGTCATCGACCCAGTCGATGGTGATGCCGTCGGCGCGACGCGCGCTGGACAGGTCGAACTGCACGCGCAGGCCGTTGGATTCGGCGGCGATGGCGCTGTCATCGTGCGGGGCCAGCTGGAAGTTCGGCTGGAAACGCGCGTCGATGGTCAGCTGCAGCGAAGCACCCGGGGCATCGGCCAGCGCGCCCTTCAGCATTTCCACGGCGGCCGGAGTGACGGTGATGCGCGGCGGGGTGCGGTCCGGTGCGGCCAGGCCGAGCACGGTGCTCAGTTCGCCGCTGGCGGCCATCTGCAGGATGATGTCGCTGCCACCGACCAGTTCGCCGTCGATATACAGTTGCGGGATGGTCGGCCAGTCGCCATAGGCCTTGATGCCTTCACGGATTTCCTGGTCGGCCAGCACGTTGACGTGGGCGAAATCGACGCCCAGGTCCTGCAGGGCGCCCACGGCCTTGGCCGAGAAGCCGCACTGCGGCATCGACGGCTGGCCCTTCATGAACAGCACGACGCGGTTGTCGTTGAGGAGGGATTCGATGCGCGAACGCAGGGCGGGATCGAGGGACATGGGCAGTCTAGGGTCCGTAAATTCGAATCACCCATTCTACGCCCCATGGCATCATGGGGCATGACCAACGCAGGAACATTGCATCGCATCCCGACCCGGCCGTGGCGCTGGCTGCCCTGGCTGGTGGCGTCGCAGGTGGCGGTGATCCTGGTCTGGGTGCTGGCCGGCTGGCAGTGGGGGCTGCCGTTGATGGTGGCCAGCCACGCACTGTTCATGGTGCCCGTGTTCCTGCCCAACAGCCGTTTCTACACCCCGGTGCTGGACCGCCTGCCCGGTGCGGACGACAGCGTCTGGCTGACCATCGACGATGGCCCCAGCGAGGAGACCCCGGCGCTGCTGGATCTGCTCGACCGGCACCAGGCGAAGGCGACCTTTTTCCTGGTCGGCGAGCGCGCACTGGCGCATCCGGCCCTGGTGGAGGCGATCCTGCGTCGCGGCCACGACCTCGGCAACCACAGCCACACCCACCCGCAGATCCGCTTCTGGCGGCTGGGGCCGGCGGCGATGCGTGCCGAGATCGAAGGCTGCCACCAGGCCCTGCAGGCGGTCAGCGGCCGCCCGACGCGCTGGTACCGCTCGGTGGTGGGCATGACCAACCCCTTCGTGGCGCCGGTGCTGGCCGCGCTGGGGCTGGTGCGGGTGGGTTGGACCGCGCGTGGCTATGACGGCGTGGGCTGCACGCCCGACGGCGTGATGGCGCGCCTGCTGCCGGATCTGCAGCCCGGTGCCATCGTGCTGCTGCATGAAGGTGCCGCACATGGCCACAATCTGGCCATCATCGAGCGCGTGCTGCAGGTGCTGGACCAGCGCGGGCTGAAGGCGCGATTGCCGTCGCTGTAGCGCGGTAGCGCCGGGCCATGCCCGGGCAGCGGCGCGATGCGCCGCAAAGGCAGCCGAGCATGGGCTCGGCTCTACACGTCAGAGGTGTGACCATCTGTAGCGCCCGAGCCTGTGCTCGGGCGGCGGCGCAACGCGCCGTAAGGGCAGCCGAGCATGGGCTCGGCTCTACGCGGGGGATCGCCGGGCTACCAGCAGCCAGCTGTTGAACGGCGTGCGCCCGTGCAGCGGCCGCACCTCGCCCACCTGCAAACCGGCCTCGGCCAGCATCGCCCGCAGCAGTGCCGGGTCGGGGTAATGCCGTGGCCGCGTGCCCATCCAGCCCACCAGCCAGGCCAGTCGATCAGCCACGCGCGTGGTGCGGTCGCGGCGGTCGCCGGTGGCCAGCGGCGTGCGCAACAGCAGGCTACCGCCGGGCGCCACCCGCGCGCTGGCCGCTTTCAGCAGGTCCAGCTGCGGCTGCGCATCCAGGTACTGCAGCACATCCAGCAGCAGCACGTGCCCGGCCTGCGCAGGCAGGGACGCCTGCACGTCCAGGCAGTCAAACCTCACATCCTCCAGGTCGCCACCGGCCCGCTGCGCGCGGGCGATCTTGCCCGCATCCACGTCCACGCCCAGGTAGGGCTGGCCGCGGCAGCGCTGGCGCAGCACGTGGGCGAACAGGCCCAGCCCGCAGCCCAGGTCGAGCAGCGGCAGGCCATCGTCGGGAAGGTGCTGCAGCACGCCGTCGTACAGCGGATCGCTGCCCAGCTTGCCGCGCGTGTAGTAATAGTCGCGGCGGTTGCCCCAGGCCTGCACCGGCCGGAACGCCTCGGCGATGGCCCGTGCCTGGCCGCGCTCCAACGGCGAACAGTTCAGTGGTTTGCCGTTCCCTGGCAGGCCATCCATCGCTCAGTCCGTTCGCTGCAGCAGGCGCGTGGCCACCGGCAGGGCGCGTTCGGCCCACAACGCATACATCCGCGCGGAGGGATGCAGGCCGTCCTCGGCGATCATCGCCGGGTCGGCGCCGTGCGTGCGGCTGATGTCGGTGATGTCGACGAAGGCCACGCCCTGCTGGATGCTGATGACCTCGGCGGCGGCGTTGAATTCGTCGGTCTCGATCCCGATGCAGGCCAGGTCACGGCCGCTGCCGGCACCGAACGGGGTCGCACCCCAGTCGGGGAAGGACAGCACCAGCACGCGGCCGGCATCGCCACCGGCATAGCCGATCGCACGCTGCAGCAGGGCCTCGAACTGCTGGCGGTACTCGTCCAGCGGGCGCCCGCGGTACTGGTTGTTGACCCCGATCAGCAGGCTGACGAAATCGAACGGGCCCTGCGGTGCGGCGGCGTCGATGCCGGCGTCCAGCTCGTCGGTGGTCCAGCCGGTGGTGGCGATGGTCTGCGGATCGGCCAGGTCCACGCCCTGCGCACGCAGTGCGGCAGCCAGCTGGTGCGGCCAGCGGCCTTCAACCGCGACCGCTTCACCGATGGTGTACGAATCGCCCAGCGCCAGGTAGGACAGCGCCACGCTCAGGCCACCGAGCGGCGCGGCTTCAGCGGCACGACCTTGGTGGCGTCTTCGGCGCGGCGGGCCAGCACGCGGTCGATGCGCGCGAACACATCGCGCATCACCGAGGCTTCCGGCAGCAGGGTCACGCGGAAGTGGTGGCGGTAGGGCACGTTGAAGCTCGAGCCCGGCACGACCAGCACGCCCTCGTCGTTCATCAGGTCCAGCGCGAAGGTGTGGTCGTCGAAGCCCTTGGCGGCGGCACCGACCACGGCCGGGAACGCGTACAGGGCGCCGGCCGGGGCGACCAGCGACAGGTGCTCGCTGGCGTTGCAGGCCTCGATCACCGCGCGGCGGGTTTCATACAGGCGGCCGCCGGGGGCACACAGTTCGGAAATGGTGTCCGGGCCGTTCACTGCGGCGTCGATGGCGTACTGGCCCGGCACATTGGCGCACAGGCGCAGCGCGCTGAGCAGGTCGAGCGCGGCGCGGAATTCACCCAGGCGCGCATCGTCGCCGGTGAGGTGGGCCCAGCCCACGCGCCAGCCGCAGGCACGGTGCACCTTGCTCAGGCCACTGAAGGTCAGGCAGGGATGGTCGCCGGCCAGCGGCGCGACCGGCTGGAACACCGCGTCGTCGTACAGGATCTGGTCGTAGATCTCGTCGACCAGCAGCAGCAGGTTGTGGCGGCGGGCGATCTCGACCACGCGCTCCAGCAGCTCGCGCGGGTAGCTGGCGCCGCTGGGGTTGTTCGGGTTGATCAGCACGATTGCGCGGGTGCGCGAGGACACCAGCGTCTCGATCTCGGTCGGGTCGGGCTGGAAGCCGTTCTCCGGCGCGCAGCGGTAGTACACCGGGCGGCCGTCATTGAGGATGGCCGCCGCCGACCACAGCGGGTAGTCCGGCGAGGGCACCAGCACTTCGTCGCCCGGGTTCAGCAGGGCGCGCAGCGACAGGTCGATCAGCTCGCTGACGCCGTTGCCGACGAACACGCGGTCCGGGTGGGCATCGGGCGCACCACGGCGTGCATAGGCGGCGGCGATGGCTTCGCGGGCCACCGGCAGGCCCTGCTGGTGGGTATAGGGATCGGTGCGGCCCATGTCATCGGCGATCGCACGCTGCAGGTGCTCGGGTGCGCGGAAGCCGAAGTTGCCGGGGTTGCCGATGTTCAGCTTGATCAGCTTGCGGCCCTGCGCCTCCAGCTCCCGCGCTCGCCGGGCCAGTTCTCCGCGGATTTCGTAGCGCACTTCGGAAAGGCGCTCGCGGATGGCCAGGGGCTTGGGCGAGGGGGTGGACATGGGGCTGGGCCGTCAAAAGGCATGGGGATTCCATCGTACCGGAATTGCTGCAGTGCATGGCAAGGCCCCAGGGCCGGCCGTTGTTGGGCTGGCAGGGCATCGGGCCGGTTAGAATGGCGGCGATGACCCAGACCCCCGATTTCAACGCCCTGCAGACCATCGGCTGGCCCTGGCCGGGCCCGCCGCAGCAGGCCGACTGGCAGGCCGCGATGGCCGAGCACCCGCAGGCCCGTCCGGCGCGGGTGATCGAACAGCACCGCACCCACTACGTGGTGGCCGATGGCCCGGAGGCCTCGATCAAGGCCGAGTCGCTGCCGGAATGGCAGCGCCCGCGCTTTCCCAGCCATGAACGGCCGGCGGTGGGCGACTGGGTGCTGCTGGACGGCATCCGCATCGTCGCCCTGCTGCCGCGGCGTACCGCCATCAAGCGTGGCGCGGCGGGCGAGCATTACCACCAGCAGGTGATCGCAGCCAACATCGATACGGTGTTCATCGTCTGCGGCCTGGATGCCGACTTCAACCCGCGCCGCATCGAGCGCTACCTGCTGCTGGTCGGCGGTGGCGGTGCCGAGCCGGTGGTGGTGCTGACCAAGGCCGACCAGACCGAGTACAGCGAAGACGCGCTGGCGGTGCTGGAGGAGCTGGAGCTGCAGGGCATCGCGCTGCATGCGATCAATGGCCTGGATGCCGACAGCGTGTCCGTGCTGGAACCGTGGCTGGGCCCGGGTCGCACGGTGGTGCTGGTCGGTTCGTCCGGTGCCGGCAAATCCACGCTGACCAATACCCTGCTGGGCGAGCAGCGGATGAAGACCAACGCGGTGCGCGCCAATGATTCGCGCGGCCGCCACACCACCACCCACCGCGCGCTGATGCCGCTGCCGATGGGCGCGTGCCTGATCGATACACCGGGCATGCGCGAGCTGAAGCCGACCGGCGAAGAGACGCTGGCCGAAGGTGGCTTCGCCGATATCGAGGCGCTGGCGGCGCAGTGCCGCTTCAACGACTGCATGCACCAGCAGGAACCGGGCTGTGCCGTGCGTGCCGCCATCGATGCCGGTGAGATCGAAGAGAGCCGGCTGCAGAACTACTTCAAGCTGAAGGAAGAAGTGGCGGCTGCCGCCGCCAAGCTGGCCGTGCGCCAAGCCGAGACCGCGCAGGAGCGCGGCGGCAAGAAGGGCAAGGGCCAGCAGTTCCGCCCGGCGAGCAGGAACCGCCGGCGGTAGCACAGCAGCCGAGCGTGGGCTCGGCTCTGCAGTAGGTCCGCGGCGGAGTCATTTCCTGTAGCGCCCGAGCCGATGCTCGGGCGGCGGCGCGCAGCGCCGGACACAGCAGGGCGCTATAGTCCGCCCATGGAAACGACCGCGACGCTGGACCATGACGTGGCCCACCATGCGGCGCTCGACGCGCGACTGGTCGAGGCCGTGGGCGGCATCCGCCTGCTGGGGCTGACCAGTTGGCCGGCAACGGTGCAGGCACCGTTCCTGGACAGCGTGGCCCGCGGCCAGCCGGTGCTGCCGAAGGTGGATTATCCGAAACTGGACTTCAGCGAGGAACGCCGCGCCCTGGCCGCCATCGCCGCTGAGTGTGATCCCAGCCATCCGCTGGGCCACTACGTGCAGCAGTCCGCGCAGAGCTGGGACCTGGCCGCGCAGCTGCTGGAAGGCCTGGGCACCGCCGCTGTCGATCGCTGTTCCGTGCAGCTGTTCGGTGCGCCGGAGCAGCCATTGCCCGGCAACGGCCCGAGCACGCGCGAAGCGGCCCGCCACTTCATCCAGATCGCCAGCGAGCTCGACAGCGAACTGCTGGCCCCGGAAGAACAGGTGCCTGTCTCGGCCGTCGCCCTGCAGCTGCAGCTGCAGAACGATCTCGATGGTTTCTTCGAATCGCGCATCATCCAGGTGCAGCTGGACCCGGAGCTGGTGTCCAAGGCCGCCGCCGGCCCGACCCGCATCCGCCTGCGCACCAGTGCGCGCTTCAGCGCCTACGACCGCGCGCAGTTGTTCCACCACGAAGCGCTGGTGCATTCGCTGACCGCCTTGAACGGCCGCGAACAACCGGTGCTGCCCAGCCTGGCGCTGTCCTCGCCACGGGTGACCGCCACCCAGGAAGGCCTGGCCACGTTTGCCGAGCAGATCACCGGCAGCATCGACATCGAGCGCCTGAAGCGCATCAGCCTGCGCACCGAAGCCATCGCGATGGCACGCGAAGGTGCGGACTTCATCGAGGTGTACCGTTACTTCTGCGATGCCGGGCAGAACCCGGAGGAAAGCTTCGCCTCGGCGCAGCGCGTGTTCCGGGGCGTTCCACCGAGCGGCGGCCTGGCCTTCACCAAGGACACGGTGTACCTGCGCGGGCTGGTGTCGGTGCACACGTTCTTCCGCCATATGCTGGCCGAAGATCGCCTGCAGGTCTGCCGCTGGTTGTTCGCCGGCAAGATGAGCCTGACCGACGCGATCGCGTTCGCACCGTTGTTCGGGAGCGGCGTGTTGAAGCCACCGCGCTGGCTGCCGCATTGGGTCAGCCGCGCGAACGGGTTGGCAGGCATGCTGGCGTTCTCGCTGTTCGCCAACCGCATACGGATGGACCAGCTGGCGCGGGAGTGAAAGGCGTGGTGGAAGCCACACCGAAAACAATCGCAAACATCAAAAACAGAACCGGGGTCAGAGCCCGTTGCGGAGCAACGGGATCCGACCGCGTGCCGACCAACGGTCGGCACCCACCATCAGCAGCAGGTTCCAACAACAGCAGGTACCAACAGCCCGCAGGAAACTGTCGAAGGCGGGGTGGGTCCGGTTGCGGGGGCGTGAGCCGCATGGATGCGGCGACCGAGCTTACATGGACGTACTT
>NZ_QETL01000034.1:0-37376 GCF_003105135.1 Stenotrophomonas sp. SPM
GAGGGGGTGTGAGCGGCATGGATGGTGCGACCGAGGCTACATGGACGTATTCACGCCGTCCCCCTCAACCGGACCCACCCCACCAACCCACGGAATGCAGGCTTTTGACGTTGACGTTGATTCAAAGCAGGTGCAGGGCTGCAAGCCCTGCAAGACAAACTACTACCGGGTCTGGCCTTCGCCGCGCACCACGAAACGTTCGACCGTCAGCGCTTCCAGCCCCATCGGCCCATACGCATGCAGCCGCGTGGTGGAAATGCCGATCTCGCTGCCGAGGCCCAGCTGGCCGCCATCGGAGAAACGCGAGGACGCATTGACCATCACCACCGCCGAGCGCAGTGCGTTGACAAAGCGCTCGGCATTGGCCGTGTCCTCGGTAGCGATCACTTCGGTGTGGTCGGAGGTGTAGGTGCGGATATGCGCGATGGCGGCGTCGAAATCGTCGACCACGCGCACCGCCAGCACCAGATCGAGGAACTCGGCCGCGTAATCCTCATCGGTGGCGGCCGTGCTGCCCGGCAGCAGCGGCTGCGCACGTTCATCGGCACGCAGCTGCACGCCTCGTTCGCCCAGCGCCTGCGCCGCACGCGGCAGGAACGCCTCGGCAACGTCGCGGTGCACCAGCAGCGTTTCCAGCGAATTACAGGCCGCCGGGCGGCTGCATTTGCCATCCACCAGCAGGGCAACGGCCTTGTCCAGGTCGGCGCTGGCATCCACGAACAGGTGGCAGACGCCCTTGTAGTGCTTGATGACCGGCACGCGCGCGTGCTCGGCCACGAAACGGATCAGCCCTTCGCCACCACGCGGTATGGCCAGGTCGATCAGTTCGTGCAGCTGCAGCAGCTCCAGCATGGCCTCGCGACGCAGGTCGGTCAGCACGGTCACTGCCGCTGGCGGCACGCCGTTGGCCTGCATCGCCGCAGCCAGTGCCCGCGCGATGGCGGTGTTGGAATGGATCGCCTCCGAGCCACCGCGCAGGATCACGCCGTTGCCGGCCTTGAGGCAGAGTGCGGCGGCTTCGGCGGTCACGTTCGGGCGCGCTTCGTAGATCATCGCGATCACGCCCAGCGGCACGCGCACCTTCTGCACGCGGATGCCGTTGGGGCGCACGTCGTCACGGGTCACCAGCCCCACCGGGTCCGGCAGCGCGGCCACCTCGCGCACGGCCTCGGCCATCGCGAACAGGCGCGCGGGGTCCAATCCCAGGCGGTCGAGCATCGCACTGCCGACGCCCTTCTCGCGTGCAGCGGCGAGGTCACGGGCATTGCCGGCCAGGATCAGCCCGGCGTTCATTTCCAGTGCCTGGGCCATGGCCTGCAGCAGCTTGCCGCGTGCGGCGCTGTCCAGGCCGGCGACCACCTGGGCCGCGTCACGGCAGGCACGTGCCTGCGCTTCGATCTCACTCATGGGGGTGTCCTGCAGTCCGGTCATGGCAGCACCAGATCGTCGCGATGGACGACGGTACCGCCGTAGTTGTAGCCGAGCACGGCCTGGATGTCGCGCGAATGGCGGCCGGCGATGCGGCGCACGTCATCGGCGGCGTACTGGCTGACGCCGCGGGCGACGCAGAGGCGACCCTGCGGGGCCTGCCAGCACACCTGCACCATGTCGCCGCGGCGGAAATCGCCGTCGGCACCGATGATGCCGCCGGGCAGCAGCGAGGCGCCCTTTTCGCGCATCGCCTGCGCGGCACCGGCATCGACCAGGATCGCGCCCTCGGCCAGCGGTGCGTGACGCAGCCAGTGCTTGCGTGCGGCCTCGCGGCTGCGCGCGGCGTGGATGCGCGTGCCGAACAGGCGGTCCTGCGCCAACGCACGCACCACGTCGCCGCTGCGGCCGTTGAAGAGATAGGTTTCGATGCCGAGCCGGCCGGCCTTGGCCGCGGCCTCCAGCTTGGTGCGCATGCCGCCGGTCCCGGCGCGTGAACCGGCACCGCCGGCCATCGCCAGCACCGCGTCATCCAGCTCCGGCACGTCGTGCAGCGGCCGCGCGTCGGCCAGGGTGCGCGGGTCGGCGCTGTACAGGCCGTCGATGTCGGTGGCGATGAACAGCGCATCGGCATCGACCAACGCGGCTACGGTGGCGGCGAGATTATCGTTGTCGCCAAGCTTGAGCTCGTCCACCGACACGGTGTCGTTCTCGTTGACCACCGGCAACGCGCCCAGGCGCAGCAGCTCGGTCAGCGTGGCGCGCGCATTGAGGTAGCGGCGGCGGTTGCGCAGATCGTCGTGGGTCAGCAGTACCTGGGCCACCGGGCGTTCGAAGAAACGCTGCCAGAGGCCGATCAGCTGTGCCTGGCCGAGCGCGGCCAGCGCCTGCCGCGCGGCCATCGCCGCACCGGGCTCATCGGCACGCGGCAGGATGGCGCGGCCGGCGGCGACCGCGCCGGACGAGACGATGACCACCTCGCGTCCGGCCAGCACATTGGCCGAGACGAACTGGGCCAGGCCCAGCGCATGGCGCGGCGACAGGCCGCCACCATCGGCAGCGAGCAGGCTGCTGCCCACCTTGAGCACGGCACGCCGCCACGGCGGCAGCGCTTGTTCGGGGAACGGCGAGGCGACGTGGGTGGCGTGCAGGGTCATCAGGTGCGCCTCAGCGGGTGTTCCATTCGTGCACGGTCAGGTGCGAGGCCTGCATCGTCACCAGCGGATCGGTGGCGACGATGGCCTGCGCTTCGGCCAGGCTGCCCACGTTGCACAGCAGGTAGGCGCCGCCGGTGCCGTCGCTGAAGCCACCGGTCATCTGCAGCTGCCCGCGTTCGCGCAGCGCATCGAGGAAATCCAGGTGCGGCTGCACGGCGGCCGCGTTGAAGTCGGGCCGGCGCATGGCCAGCACCAGGTAGACGGTGCCCGCCATCAGGCCAGCGCCTGCCAGCGCGTACGCAGCTCATCCAGGCGCAAATCGGCGGCCGAACCGGGCGACACGCGCGCGGCCAGGCTGCCTTCCGGCGTGCGGCCCTGCCCTGCACTGTCGGCACCGGCGGCCGCGGCCTTGTAGGCCTCGCGGAAGGGCACGCCGGCCACGGCCGCCTCTACCGCCACGTCGGTGGCATACATGCCCGAATCGATGGCCGCGCGCAGCCTGTCGTCGCGCCATTCCAGGTTGGCCAGCAGCGCCGGCAGCAGCTCCAGCGCGGCCAGGCCGCGGCCGAAGCCGTGGAAGATGGCGCCCTTGGACGACTGCAGGTCGCGGTGGTAGCCCGAGGGCAGCGACAGCAGCTGCTCGATCTCGGTACGCGCAGCGGCGACGCTGGCATGGGTGGCGCGCATCAGCTCGATGACGTCCGGGTTGCGCTTGTTCGGCATGATCGAACTGCCGGTGGTGTACTGCGCCGGCAGTGCGACGAAACCGAACTCGGCGCTGGTGAACAACGAAAGATCCCAGGCGATGCGGCGCAGGTCGAGGGTGGCGCCACCCAGCGCTTCCAGTGCGGCCAGCTCGAACTTGCCGCGCGACAGCTGCGCGTAGATCGGCGAGATCTGCATGCGCGCAAAGCCCAGCGCAGCGGTGGTGTGTTCGCGGTCCAGCGGCAGGTTCACGCCGTAACCTGCGGCGGTGCCCAGCGGATTGGCGTCGACGAGCGCATGGGTATCACGCGCACGCACGGCGTTGTCGATGAAGGCCTCTGCCCAGCCGGCCCACCACATGCCCGCCGAGGACACCACGGCGCGCTGGATGTGGGTATAGCCGGGAAGCGGCAGGTCCTTCTCGGCCTGCGCGCGGTCCAGCGCGACCTTGGCCACTTCGGTGCTGAGCTGGGCCACGCGCTGCAGCTTTTCCTTCAGCCACAGGCGGGTGGCGACCAGGATCTGGTCGTTGCGGCTGCGGCCGGTGTGGATCTTGCGGCCGGCATCGCCCAGGCGCTCGGTCAGGCGCGCTTCGATGGCCGAGTGGCCATCCTCGTACTGCGTATCAAGCACGAAACGGCCTGCGCGGAAGTCCTGCGCCAGCACTTCCAGTTCGCGCAGCAGGCCTTCCAGCTCATCGGCGCTGAGGATGCCGATGTGCTGCAGGCCCTGCGCGTGCGCGGCGCTGGCGGCGATGTCGTGCAGGAAGAATTCGCGATCGAGGATCACGTCATCGCCGGCGAGGAACGTCTGGATCTGGGCGTCGACAGCGACGCCGGGCTTCTGCCAAAGAAGGTCTGCCATGGGGGGCTCCGGGAATGCGGTAACTAAGCGGTGTCAGTGCGGGATCGACGTCAGTTCGTCGATGCCCAGCGCGAGGTTGAGGTTCTGCATGGCCTGGGTGGCTGCGCCCTTGAGCAGGTTGTCCAGGGTCGCCACCACCACCACCCGCTTGTTGCCCGGGGCCAGGGTGAAGCCGCCGACCTGGGCGCCGTGGCGGCCGGCGATGTGACTGACCCACGGCGCTTCGTCCACGATCTCCACGAGTGCTTCCGCGGCGTAGGCCTGCTGGAAGCGCTCGACGATCTGCTCGCGGGTCTGCGCGCGGTTCAGCCACAGATTGGCGGTGAGGGTGATGCCACGGAAATGCGGGGCTACGTGCGGCATGAACTCAACCGGCACGCCGAGCTGCGCGGACACTTCGCGCTCGTGCATGTGGTTGGTCAGCGAATACGGCATCAGGTTGTCGGCCAGCAGCTCGGGATTGTTCTTGTCCGAGGGCGAGGTGCCGGCACCGGAGTAACCGGAGACACCGAAGCACTGCGGCGGACCGGCCAGCAGATCCAGCAGCGGGTGGATCGCCAGCTGCATCGCGGTGGCGTAGCAGCCCGGGTTGCTGATGTGCTTCTGGCCCTGGTAACGGCCACGGGTCAATTCCGGCAGGCCGTAATACCACTGGCCGTCGAAGCGGTAATCAGCCGAAAGGTCGACGATCACGGTCTCCGGCTTGGCGGCCTGGATGGCGGTTACGAACGGTGCTGCCAGGCCATTGGGCAGGGCCAGGATCACTGCGTCCACGCCCTTGGCAGCCACGGCATCGGCGTCCAGGCTTTCGTAGTGCAGCTCACCCTTGTATTCGGGGTGATGGTCGGCAAGGGGCTTGCCAGCCAGTTCGCGCGAGGACACAAAGGCCAGCTGCAGGCGCGGGTGCGCGGCGACCAGCTTGATCAGCTCGGCGCCGGTGTGGCCGCGGGCACCGACGATGCCCAGGGTGTAAGTCGAATCGTTCATGCGTGATGGTCCAGGCGGTGCTGCAGGTGGCGCTTCACGCCCTGCCATTCCGCGTCGATGATGGAAAAGATGACGGTGTCGCGCGGCGTGCCGTCGGCATGCCGGGTGTAGTTGCGCAGCACGCCGTCCTGCTTCGCGCCGAGGCGGGCGATGGCGGCGCGCGAGGTGTGGTTGAACCAGCTGGTTTCCAGCACCACGCTGATGCAGCCCAGGGTCTCGAAGGCGTGCTGCAGCAACAGCAGCTTGGCCTCGGTGTTGACCCCGGTGCGCTGCACCCGCGGGGCGTACCAGGTGTAGCCGAGGCTGAGCCGCGGCACGCCCGGTTCCAACGCATAGAACCGCGTGCTGCCGACGATCACGCCGGCCGCATCGCGGATCACGAACGGCAGCACCTTGCCTTCGGCCTGCACGTCCAGCGCGGCCTGCACGTAATGCCCTGCCCGCTCCGGCGACGGCACCTGGGTGTACCAGAGCTGGTCCAGGCCGCT
This sequence comes from Stenotrophomonas sp. SPM, assembly GCF_003105135.1. Lineage (NCBI taxonomy): Bacteria > Pseudomonadati > Pseudomonadota > Gammaproteobacteria > Lysobacterales > Lysobacteraceae > Stenotrophomonas > Stenotrophomonas sp. SPM. Next base: position 5,630 of record NZ_QETL01000034.1, read on the forward strand.
GCCTTCCAGCGCCGCGGCCAGGCCGGGCACATGTTCACGCTGCAGCGGCTCCAGCCTCACGTGCTGGCCGCGCAGGGTGGGTACGGTGGCCCAGGCATCGGCGTGGTTCATCGCACTCAGTCCTTCAGGCTCGGCGGGCGCGCGGCGCAATGGTCGACATAGGTCTTGATGCGGTCGATGCCATCGGCGCCGAACCAGAACACCTTCCAGGTGTTCTGCTTGTAGCAGCCATCAGACTCGGCGTAGTAGAAGTGGTTGATCGGGTTGCCGTTGCGCGAGCGCCAGAACAGCTGCGGGGTTTCTTCCAGCATCACGTTCCAGACCGCACGACCCAGGCCCTCGCCCTGCGCGTCATCGAGCACGGCGAACTTGTCCAGGTACACGCCTTCGGCTTCGTCGGTGAGGATGACCGCGGTGCGGTAGTTCTCGCTGACATAGGCGCGCAGCAGCTTGGTCTTCTGGAAATAATCCGGCACCAAGGTGCGGCCGAAACTGGATTCGATCAGGCTCTTCAGGCGCGGCAGGTCCAGTTCGTCCCAGCCGGTGGCGCGCAGCACTTTCTCGCCCTTGCGCACCAGCGTGCCCGAGCCCTTGTGGGTGAACAGTTCCTTGGCCAGGTCGGCCGGGCGGGTGATCGACACCGACGATTCCAGCGGCAGGCGGTCCAGCAGATCCTTGATCTGCTCGATCTTCACCTTCATGCCGCCGTGGATCCACGGCTGCGCGATCAGGTGGTCGTATTCGGTGGACAGGTTGATCGAATCGATCACGCTGCCCGACTCGTCCAGCAGGCCGCCGGTGCCGGTGAGGAAGATGATCTTGTACGGCTGCAGTTCCTGCACCAGCTCGTTGGCGGCGAAATCGGCGTTGACGTTGAGGATCTGGCCGCCGGCGGTCTCGCCCAGGCTGGTGATGACCGGGATCGACCCGGCGCGCAGGCTGGCCTCGATCGGGGCCAGGTTGACCCGCTTCACTTCACCGACCAGGCCGTAGGTGTCCACGTCCAGGTACTGGGCTTCGAACACGCCGCCGGTGATGGAGGTGGCGCGCGCACCGTTCTGCTGCAGGGCCTCGACCAGGCGCAGGTTGGACTGCTGGAACACGCGGCGCACGATCGCCAGCGCTTCCGGCGAGGTCACCCGCAGGCCGTTGACGGTCTGCTTCTCGATGCCGGCGGCCGACAGTTCGGCATCCAGCTGCGGACCGGCGCCGTGCAGCACGATCGGGGTCAGGCCGACTTCCTGCAGGAACGACAGCGAGGAGGTCAGTGCTTCGAGATCGTCGCGCAGCACCGCGCCGCCGACCTTGACCACGGCGAAGCGCTTGGCGTCCAGCTGCGAGAAACGCTTGAGGTACTGGCTGATCTCCTTCGCGCTGGCCATGCTGGAAAGCAGGCGCACGATGGTCTGGCGGGTCTGGCGGTGGGGCTGGAGGGCAGGAGACATTTCGGTTTCGTCAGAAGGTAGGTATCAGGCGCCGGCGGCGATGATGCGATGCACGGCGTCGGTGTAGCGCTGCAGCTGGTCCAGCGTCACGAACTCATCGGCGGTGTGCGCCTGGGCGATGTCGCCCGGGCCGAACACCATCGTGGTGTAGCCACCGGCCGAGAACAGCGAGGCTTCGGTCCAGAAGTCCACCGCGTTGCCGATCGGCAGCTCCAGCGCATCGGCCACGTCGCGCGCCAGCAGGCGGCGGTTTTCCGCTTCGGCGATGTCACCGGCCGGGAGGCTGGGGCCGCGGAAGGTTTCGGTGAACAGCGCAGCGTCCGGTTCGGCGAAACCGGCGAAGGTGGTCAGCAGCGCATCAATGTCCATCGACGGCAGCGGGCGGAAGCCGAAACGCACTTCAGCGGCCGGGGCGATCATGTTGGCCTTGATGCCCCCCTCGACGCGACCGATGTTGAAGCGCAGGCCGGTGAGGCCGCCGAAGCGCGCCGAGGCCAGCGATTCCACATGGTCCAGCGCGCGGTTGCCCCAGCGCATGGCCTGGTGCAATGCACTGGCGGCCGCATCCTGCTTGCCCGAGGCATGGCCGGCACGACCGGCGAACTGCATCAGCACCGAGCTGATGCCACGGTGGGCCAGCACGGCCTCGCTCATGGTCGGCTCGGCCACCAGCACTGCTTCGTACGGCAGGCCACGGGCCAGGAACGCGGCGATGCAGCGCGGGTCGTTCGCTTCCTCGTCGCTGGAGAACAGGAACGCGGCGTCGCCATTGCTGGCATTGGCCGCGGCCACCAGCGCAGCGGCCGCGCCCTTGATGTCACACACGCCGAGGCCGACCACGCGGTCGTCCAGGCGGCGCATCACGTGCGGGTCGGCACTCCAGTGCGGCGAGTCCGGCACGGTATCAAGATGCACGTTGAACAGGTACTTCGGCGTACCGCGCACGGCATACAGGCTGACCGCACCGGCACCGTGGTCGATCACCTCGACGTTGAAGCCGGGCAGGTTCGCGCGCAGGTAATCGAAGATGCCACCGGTGGTGATCGCACGCGGCGGGTTGCGGGTGTCGAAGGACACCAGGGCCTGCAGGTGCGAGATCGTCTGTTCAAGCATGAATCAAAGATCCTGTTGAATTCCGCCGGGCATGGCCCGGCGCTACCGTAATGCGTCTGGTGGAGAGCCCCCTTCTTGTTGAAGGGGCGCGCCAACGGCGCAGGGTTAAGGCGGAATGCGTGGCCAATCGCTCAGCGATTGACCTGCGCGTAGACGGTCGAGCTCATGCCGAACAGCTTGATGAAGCCTTCGGCCTCTTCCACGCCCCAGTCGGCCGACTGCGCGTAGGTGGCACCCTTGGTGTTGAGCAGGTGCGGCGACTTCACGGCCACCGCGTCGACGCGGCCACCACGGGTTTCCAGCACCACTTCACCGTTGACCTTGGCCTGCGAGGACTTCAGGAAGGCCTCGATGTCGGTCTTCAGCGGGTCGTGGTAGAAGCCTTCGTACACCAGCTCCACCCACTTGCGTGCCACGTCCGGCTTGAAGCGGTTCTGCTGCTTGGTCAGCACGGCGTCTTCCAGCGCGCGGTGCGCGGCCAGCAGCGAGACCAGGCCCGGGGCCTCGAACACGATGCGGCCCTTCAGGCCGATCACGGTGTCACCGGTGTAGACGCCACGGCCGACGCCGTACGGGGCGAACAGCTTGTTGAGCTGGGCCAGGATCTGCTCACCCGGCAGCGCCTTGCCGTCCAGCTCGACCGCTTCGCCTTCGACGAACTTCAGGGTCACGGTCAGGGCCTGTTCCGGCCATTCGCTGCGCGGGGCGCACCAGCCACGAGCACCCTCACCCGGCGCTTCCCAACGGTCGATCTCGCCGCCGGACATGGTCAGGCCCAGCAGGTTCTCGTTGATGGTGTAGGCCTGCTGCTTGGCGCGCACGCCGAAGCCGCGCTCTTCCAGGTACTTCTGCTCGTAGGCGCGGGTCTGGGTGTGTTCCTTCTGGATCTCGCGGATCGGCGCGATGATCTGGTAGTCACCCAGGGCCTTCACGGCCAGGTCGAAGCGGACCTGGTCGTTGCCCATGCCGGTGCAGCCGTGGGCGATGATGTTGGTGCCCAGTTCGGCCGCACGCTTCAGCGCGGCATCGACGATCAGGTAGCGGTCGGAAACCAGCAGCGGGTACTGGCCCTGGTAGCCTTCGCCGGCCCACACGAACGGCTTGACGAAGCCTTCCCAGATGGCCGGGCCGCCGTTGACGGTCTGGTGGCTGGCCACGCCAAGCTCGGCGGCGCGCTTCTCGATGAAATCGCGCTCTTCATCATCCACGCCGCCGGTATCGGCGAACACGGTGTGCACGTTGTAGCCGCGCTCCTGCAGGTAGGGCACGCAGAAGCTGGTATCCAGGCCGCCGGAGAAGGCGAGAACGACGTCTTTGTTGCTCATGGGGGGGGTATGTCCTGGTAGCGCCGGGCCATGCCCGGCGGGGTTTCATTGAATCGAAGGAAAAATCAGCGCCCGGCAACCGCCGCCATGATCGCCTTCTGCACGTGCAGTCGGTTCTCGGCTTCGTTGATGGCGATGCACTGCGGCGAATCCATCACACCGTCGGTGGCCTTGACGTTGCGGCGCAGCGGCAGGCAGTGGCTGAACACACCATTGTTGGTCAGCGCCATCTTGCGTTCGTCCACGATGAAGTGCTTGTACTGGTCGCGGATCGGCTTTTCCGGTTCCCAGTTGCCGAAGAAGGGCAGCGCGCCCCAGCTCTTGGCGTAGACCACGTCGGCGCCGGCGTAGGCGCTGTCGATGTCATGGCTGATCTTCAGCGAACCACCGCTCTCGGCTACGTTCTGCTCGGCCCAGCCCATGTAGCGCTCATCCAGGATGTAGTCGGCGGTCGGGCACAGCAGGGTCACGTCCATGCCCATGCGGGTGGCGATGGTCAGCGCCGAGTTGGCCACCGCGGTGTTCAGCGGCTTGGGATGGTAGGTCCAGGTCAGCACGTACTTCTTGCCGCGCAGGTCCTGGGTGCCGAAGTGTTCCTGCAGCGCCATCACGTGGGCCAGTTCCTGGCACGGGTGGGTGATGGTCTCCATGTTGATGACCGGCACCGGCGAGTACTTGGCGAAGCTGTTGAGGACGATGTCCTGGCGATCGTACGCCCAGTCCTGGAACTTGGGGAACGCACGCACGGCGATGATGTCGCAGTAACGGCCCAGTACCTTGGCCACTTCCGCGATGTGCTCTTCCGTGTCGCCGTCCATCACCGTGCCGAGATTGAACTCGATCGGCCACGCATCCTTGCCCGGCTGCAGCACCACCGCGTGGGCACCGAGCTGGAACGCGCCCAGTTCGAAGCTGGTGCGGGTGCGCATGGACGGGTTGAAGAACACCAGCGCGATCGACTTGCCCTTGAGCTGGTCGCCGAGCTTGTTGCGCTTGAACAGCGCGGCCTGGGTCAGCAGCGCGTCAAGATCGCTGCGGCTCCAGTCCTGGGTGTTCAGGAAGTGCTTGTGGGACATCATCTTTCCTTGCGTGGCGGCGCCGGTGGTTCGACGCGGTGGAAGGGAGAACAGGGAAACAGGGTGGAGCGAAAAAGTTTCAGATGAAGCTTTCGGAACATGCATTTTTGAAGCGCGGAAACGAAAAAACCCAGCCGGGAGGCTGGGTTTTCATCGGACGAACAGCAGAAAGCTCCGGTTACCCAGCGAGAATGTGGGGTTCCGGTCGACGGGCACGCGACGTCATGCCAGTGGCCTGGCGAGCGGCGCTGCTGTCGTGCTGGAAGTCGGTGAGCTTCATGGTCGATTATCTTTGCATGGGGGCGGGGTCGACGCAAGACCCCACGCGGCCGGCTGAACAGGCCCGGCGCAGGTCAGGGGATGCTGGCCGCAGCCTGCTCGGGGCCCACCCAAGGGGTGATCGAGACGCGGACCTTCAGCCGGTTGCCGGGGTCTTCCGGCAGCCGCGAGCGGTACTTCGTGCCCTTGTAGACGTAGTCCACGTCATAGGCGATGGGCCGGCGGAACTCACGACCGACCGGCACGATCTTGCAGTCGCGGGTCAGCATGGGGCCGTTGTTGGCCGGGGCCGGGGTCGGATTCTCGGCGGCCACCTCCTGGGCGGCCTCCTCGTCGCTGCGCTTGAACATCGAGCGCACCGAGTCCCAGAAGCGGCCGATCCGGCCCTTGTCTTCCACCGGCTCCTCGCCGGTCACGTTGACCGGGGCGAGGGTGCGGGTCGAGATCGGCTCGCAGTGCTCCTCGGTCCGGGTCGCGCGCAGGGTCTGGAACACCGGCTCAACGTTCAGCACCTGGGCGTAGTCGAACTTCACGTTCTCCACGATCACCACGCGGTTGCGGGGTTCGGCCTCCTGGGCCTGGACCACGACCGGCGCCGCCGACAGGCAGGCCAGGGTCAGCAACGCGGTGGATTTCATTGGCGATGGAAGAAAGGGCACGGCGATAGTGTAGGCAGTGACGACCGGCAGGGGCTGAACATTACCCGTCCGCGCAGTTCCTGCCCACCCCTGCGCCCCCCCTGCCCCGCCCGGCCGCCCTCGGCCATCCCCCCATTGGGGCCCGACACGTTCTAAAATCACAGGCTTGTCCCCCAGCCACAGCCCCATGACCCTGCGCCTGCACAACAACCTGACTCGCCAGCTCGAACCGTTCACCCCGATCGACCCGGCCTGTCCGACCCTGTATGTGTGCGGCCCGACGGTCTACAACTACGTGCACATCGGCAACGCCCGTGGCCCGGTGGTGTTCGGGGTGCTGGCCGACCTGCTGCGGCGCCGCTTCGGTGGCCTGCGCTACGCGCGCAACATCACCGACGTGGACGACAAGATCAACAACGCCGCGCGTGAGCAGGGCGTGCCGATCAGCACCATCACCGACAAGTTCGCCGCCGCCTACCGTGAAGACATGGCCGCGCTGGGCGTGGTGCCGCCGGACATCGAGCCGGAGGTGACCGCGCACATGCCGCAGATCATCACCATGATCGAGCAGCTCATCGCCAACGGGCATGCCTACGCCGCCGAGGGCCACGTGCTGTTCGCGGTGGCCAGCTTCGACGGTTACGGCAAGCTGTCGCGCCGTGATCCGGAGGAAATGCTGGCCGGTGCCCGCGTCGAGGTGGCCCCGTACAAGCGCGATGCCGGCGATTTCGTGCTGTGGAAGCCGTCCAGCGACGACCTGCCCGGCTGGGAATCGCCGTGGGGCCGGGGCCGCCCGGGCTGGCACATCGAGTGCTCGGCGATGGCCGCCGCCCACCTGGGCGAGACCATCGACATCCATGCCGGTGGCGTGGACCTGCAGTTCCCGCACCACGAGAACGAGATCGCGCAGAGCGAATGCGCCCATGGCGGCAGGATCTTTGCCCGCTTCTGGATGCACAACGGCATGCTCAACTTCGGCGGCGCCAAGATGAGCAAGTCGCTGGGCAACATCGAACGCGTGCACGATCTGGTGCGCCAGCACCCGCCCGAGGCGCTGCGCCTGGCCCTGCTGTCGGCCCACTACCGGCAGCCGCTGGACTGGTCCGACGCGCTCATCGAACAGTCCGCGCGCACCCTGGACCGCCTGTACGGCACCCTGCGCGACCTGGCCGACATCACCGCCACGGCGGCGATCCCGGCGGCCGTCGAGGCGACCCTGGACGACGACCTGAACACCCCGCAGGCGCTGGCCGAAGTGGCCCGCATCGCCGGTGAGGCGCGCCGCGCCACCGACCCGGCCGAACGCGCGCGCCTGAAGGGCGAACTGCTCGGCGCCGGCCTGGCACTGGGCCTGCTGCAGGCCGACCCGGCGCAGTGGTTCGGCACCGCGGCCAGCGAAGGCGACGACGATGCACGTATCCAGGCGCTGATCGACGAGCGTGCCGCCGCCAAGCAGGCCCGTGATTTCGCCCGCTCCGACGCCCTCCGCGACCAGCTGGCCGCCGAGGGCATCGTGCTGGAAGACACTCCGCAGGGCGTGCGCTGGGTGCGCAAGCGCGCCTGACCCGCCCTGCCCCGTGGCCGCCGCGTCCGGCCACGCCCCCACTGTAGAGACCGTTGTGACCGACTCCCCGTTCCCGCTTGAACCCACCGCCGCCGAAGCCCAGGCCGCCATCGCCGAGGAATTCGCCTTCTTCGGCGACTGGTCCGAGCGCTACCAGTACCTGATCGACCTCGGCCGCAAGCTGCCGGCCTTCCCCGATGCATGGAAGACCGAAGAACACCGCCTGCTCGGCTGCCAGTCGATGGTATGGATCGTGCCCGAGGGCAACGCGCAGTCGCTGCGCTTCCACGCCATCAGTGATTCGGCCATCGTCTCCGGCCTGATCTTCCTGGCCCTGCGCGTGTATTCCGGGCGCTCGGCGCAGGAGATCCTGGACACCGAACCGAGCTACATCCAGGACATCGGCCTGGCCCGCCACCTGTCGCCCACCCGCAGCAACGGCGTGGCGGCGATGCTGGCCTTCATCCGCGAGACCGCGCAGGCCCAGCTGCAGCGCGAACAGCCGTGACCGCCGCCGCCACCGGAGACGAAGGCGCGCTGGCCCTGCTGGGCCGGCCGGGCTTTGCCAAGCTGCTGGCCTACCGCATCTTTGCGATGCTGTCCTACCAGGTAGTGGCCGTCACCGTCGGCTGGCACATCTACGAAGTCACCCGCAATCCGTTCTCGCTGGGCCTGGTCGGCCTGGCCGAGGTGCTGCCGTTCTTCTGCGTGGCACCGTTTGCCGGCTACCTGGTCGACCACCTGCCGCGTCGCCGGCTGGGCATGGTCGCCTGCGCGGGCCTGGTCGCCACCGCGGTGGTGCTGACCGGCGTGGCTACCGGCTGGCTGCCGTTCCAGGGCGTGTGGCCGATCTATGCCGCCATCGCGCTGACCGGCATGGTCCGCGCCTTCCTGTCGCCCATCTACAACGCGCTGTTTGCCCGCGTGCTGGAGCGCAACCAGTTCGCCCGCGGCGCCGGCCTCGGCAGCGTGGTGTTCCAGTCGGGCATGGTGGTCGGCCCGGCGCTGGGCGGCATTCTGGTCGGCTGGGGCGGCAAGGGCCTGTCCTATGGCGTGGCCACCGCCTTCGCCGTGGTCGCGATGGGCTGCCTGGCCACGCTGGAGGTGAGCGAACCGGTGCACGACGGCCCGGCCGCACCGATCTTCAAGAGCATCGCCGAGGGCGCCCGCTTCGTGGTCGGCAACCGCATCATGGTCGGCGCGATGGCGCTGGACATGTTCTCGGTACTGCTGGGCGGCGTGGTGGCGATGCTGCCGGCCTTCCTGCAGGAGATCCTGCACTACGGCCCCGAGGGCCTGGGCATCCTGCGCGCAGCACCGGCGCTGGGCTCGATCGCGGTCGGCCTGTGGCTGGCCCGCCACCCGCTGCAGAAGAACGCCGGCCGCGTGCTGCTGTTCGCCGTGGCCGGTTTCGGCCTGTGCGTGGTCAGCTTCGGCCTGTCCCAGCACTTCTGGCTGTCGGCGCTGATCCTGCTGTTCTACGGTGCCTTCGACGGCGTCTCGGTGGTGGTGCGTTCAACCATCCTGCAGCTGGCCACGCCGGAGGAGATGCGCGGGCGGGTGTCGTCCATCAATGGCATCTTCATCAGCTCGTCCAACGAGCTGGGCGCGTTCTATGCGGGCACGATGGCGAAACTGCTGGGCCTGGTGCCGGCGGTGGTGCTGGGCGGGTTCGCGGTGCTGAGCGTGGCCGGGATCACGGCATGGAAGAACCCGACGCTGCGGAAGTTGAACCTGCGCGACCTGCAATGATTCGGGCGACGCCGTGGCTTTCTGATGATCGCGACGGCGCCGCGGGTTTCTGACAATCACGCCGGCGCCCTGGCTTTCTGTAGAGTCGAGCCATGCTCGACTGCTTGTCAGAAGCCAGTCGAGCATGGCTCGACTCTACAAAAGAACGGCCAGCCGAGCGTGGGCTCGGCTCTACAAGAGCACGATCACCCAACAAAAAACCCGGCCGAGGCCGGGTTCTTCGCATGACCAGACAACGCTCTGGTGTCAGTCGCCCTGCTGCTTCTGCAGGTGCTCCCAACGCTCCTGGGCGTCGATGGTGCGCTCGGCGGTCAGGCGCGCTTCGAGGCGCTCCAGGCCGATTTCCTCACCAGTGTCCACGCAGTAACCGTAGTCGCCGGCTTCCAGGCGCTTCAGGGTGCTGTCGATCTTGCCGATCAGCTTGCGGTAACGGTCGCGGGTACGCAGTTCCAGCGAGTTCTCCGTCTCGCGGGTCGCGCGCTCGGCTTCGTCGCCGATGTCACGCACTTCCTCGCGCAGGTTCTCGATGGTCTGCTTGGATTCTTCCACCAGGTCGGCGCGCCAGTTCTGCAGGCGCTGGCGGAAGTATTCCTGCTGCAGCGGGCTCATGTACTCCTCTTCCGAGCCGGGCTTGTAGCCGGTCGGCAGGATCGGGCGGCCGGTGGCCTCGTCGGTCTTGTATTCGACGACTTTGTACTTGCTGCGCGGGGCCGGCGCCGCCGAACGGGCGGTCACAGCCACGGCGACCTTGCCCACGGGGCGCGACACGGTCTTCGGAGCGGGATCAGGTTTCACGGCGGTTTTCACGGCGGTCTTGGCAGGCGATTTCGAAACGGGCACGGGATTCTTGGATTGCGGGGCGGTCGATGCTGCAGGGGTGGCGGCCGGGGCCGGCTTGGGGGCCGGTTTGGCTGCTGCCACTGCCGCGGTCTTGGCCGGGACAGACTTGGCCGGAGCTGCCTTGGCGGCGGGCTTCGGTGCGGTTTTCACTACCGGGGCCGGGGCCGGCTTGGCAGCCGGCTTGGCGACATTCTTGGTGGCTTTCTTTACAGCGGCAGGCGTGGCGGGTTTGGCCGCAGCAGGCTTCTTTGCCGCCGACTTGGCGACCGGCTTGGCCGCGGCCTTCTTGGCCACCGGCTTCGGCGCGGGCTTGGCGGCCGCTTTCTTCGGTGCCGGCTTGGCGACGACCTTCTTGGCCGGTGCCGCCTTGCTGGCTGCCTTCTTCGCCACCGGCGCCTTCCTGCTGGCTGCCGCGGGCTTGGCCTTGGCCGGCGCAGCGGGCTTCTTCGCCGCTGGCTTGCTGGCCTTGGCCGGCGATTTCGTTGCGGTGGCCTTCCTGGCCGCCGGTTGCGAGGATGCTGCCTTGGTGGCCGCCTTGCTGGCCGGCTTCTTGGCAACGGGCTTGGCCGCCAACTTCTTCACAACAGGCTTGGCGGTTTTCTTGGCGGCCTCGACGGCCTTCTTTGCAGTTTTTTTAGCAGCCACGAAACGCTCTTCCTTGGATTCCCCGGGGCCCGGGAAAGCGGGCCTTTATAGCCTACCCGACCCGCAGCAGCAACCTCGGGGGCCCGCTCCATTCAGTCCTGGAGCCAGCGGCCCAAAGTGTCGGTCCGACGAACATGGACCGCCCTGCGCGGTACGGAACCTGGCCGGCACCCCACGGTGCCGGTACCGGTCGCAGGCCATGGGCGACATGCGACCAACGGCCCATCCTGCACAAATGCGGCCTTCATGCCAACTGGCATAAGATGACTGGGTGATCTCGCGCCTGCTCATTGCCCTGCTGCGCTTCTACAAGCGCTTCATCAGCCCCCTGCTGGGGCCGCGCTGCCGTTTCGTGCCGAGCTGTTCTGAATACGCCATGGACGCCATCTCGATGCACGGTCCGCTGCATGGCAGCTGGCTGGCCGCGCGCCGCCTCGGCCGCTGCCATCCGTTCCATCCCGGCGGCTTCGACCCGGTGCCCGAATCCCCCGACGCCCCCTCTTGCCGTTGCACAGGAAAACACTGACATGTCCTCCACCCTCATCACCAACGCGCGCATGGTCAACGAAGGCCGCACCTTCGACGGCGACCTGCGCATCGAGAATGGCCGCATCGCGCAGATTGGCAGTGGCCTGGCCCCGCGCGACGGCGAGCAGGTGGTGGACGCGGCCGGACGCTGGCTGCTGCCCGGCATGATCGATGACCAGGTGCACTTCCGCGAACCGGGCCTGACCCACAAGGGCGACATCGCCAGCGAATCGGCGGCCGCGGTGGCCGGTGGCCTGACCAGCTTCATGGACATGCCCAACACCAACCCGCCGACCCTGGATTCGACCATCCTGGAAGCCAAGTACGAGCTGGCACGCGGCCGCGCCTGGGCCAACTACGGCTTCTACCACGGCGCCAGCAACGACAACCTGGAAGCGATCCGCGCGCTGGACCCGAAGAAGGCGCCGGGCGTGAAGGTGTTCATGGGCGCCTCCACCGGCAACATGCTGGTGGACGACCCGGAGACGCTGGACGCGATCTTCCGCGAATGCCCGACCCCGATCATCACGCACTGCGAAGACACGCCGATGATCGATGCCAACCTCAAGGCCTTCCAGGAGAAGTACGGCGACGCGTTGACCGCGGACATGCACCCGGACATCCGTTCGCGCGAGGCCTGCATCAAGTCGACCCGCCTGGCGATGTCGCTGGCGCGCAAGCACGGCACCCGCCTGCACGTGCTGCACATCTCCACCGCCGACGAGCTGGCGCTGTTCGAGAAGGGCCCGCTGATCCGCGCCGACGGCAGCCGCAAGCAGATCACCGCTGAAACCTGCGTGCACTTCCTGCACTTCGCGCGCCCGGATTACGCGACCAAGGGCAACCTGATCAAGTGCAACCCGGCCATCAAGGAAGTCTCCGACCGCGAAGCGATCACCGCTGCGCTGGCCGATGACGTGCTGGACGTGCTGGCCACCGACCATGCCCCGCACACCTGGGAAGAGAAGCAGAAGCCCTACGCACAGGCGCCGTCCGGCCTGCCGCTGGTGCAGTACGCGCTGGTGGCAGCGCTGGAGCGCGTGCACGAAGGCAAGCTGACCCGCGAGCAGGTGGTGCAGAAGTTCGCCCACGCCCCGGCGCAGCTGTTCGACGTGGAAGAGCGCGGCTTCCTGCGCGAAGGCTATTTCGCCGACCTGGTGCTGGTGGAAGACGTGCCGTTCACCGTCAAGCGCGAGGACGTGCTGTCCAAGTGCGGCTGGTCGCCGTTCGAAGGCACCACCTTCCGCTCGCGCGTGGCCTCGACCTGGGTCAACGGCCAGCTGGTGTGGGACGGCAGCAAGCTGGTGGGCGAACCCGCCGGCCAGCGCATGACCTACGACCGCTGATGCGTCCGGCACTGATGATCGGGGCGCTGCTGCTGGCCGCTCCCCTGTTCACCGCACCGGCAGCACAGGCGCAGGATGGCATCGGCAGCCTGATCGACAGCCGCGTGGTGTTCCCGGCCAGCGCGTCGCAGGGCGCCCTGGTGATCGGCAAGGTACCCGCCGGCAGCCGCGTGCAGTACGCCGGCCGCCAGCTGCGGGTGAGCAGCTACGGCAGCGTGGTGTTCGGCATCGGCCGTGATGAAAAGGGCCCGCTGCAGGTACAGGTGCAGCGACCCGATGGTGGCAGCGAAACCGCCACCATCAACGTGACCCCGCGCGACTGGCCGACCGAGCGCGTCAACGGCGTGCCGCCGAAGACGGTCAACCCACCACCGGCGATTGCGGAGCGGATCAAGCGCGAACAGGCGCAGGTGACCGCCGCGCGCGCCCGCGATGACGACCGCACCGACTTCACCCAGACCTTCATCTGGCCGGTGCAGGGCCGCATCAGCGGCCGCTTCGGCAATGCGCGCGTGTACAACGGCCAGCCCGGCGCCGGCCATTCCGGCATGGACATCGCCGTGCCCACCGGCACCCCGGTGAAGGCCCCGGCCGCCGGCGTGGTGACCTTCGCCGGCCCGGACCTGTACCTGACCGGCGGCACCCTGCTGATCGACCACGGTTACGGCGTCAGCTCGAACTTCCTGCACCTGTCGCGCATCGACGTGAAGGCCGGCGACCGGGTGACCCAGGGCCAGGTGATCGCCGCCGTCGGCGCCACCGGTCGTGCCACCGGCCCGCACCTGCACTGGGGCATGAACTGGTTCGACACCCGCATCGATCCGTTGCTGGTGCTGGAACGCAAATAACGCGTATGTATCCTCGCCGGGCCAAGCCCGGCGAGCGCAGCGGCATTAACCGCGTGCGGCCCACCACACACGCAGCAGGGTGCGCACCGGGGTCGCTTCGATCGGCTTGCCTGCGGCCTGCGCGGCCACGCGGGCGCGGGCCAGGCTGGACCAGACGCGGCGCGCGCGCGGGCCCGGCACGCGGGTCGCCCAGCCCTTCAACAGGTGCTGCGCCCAACGCTGCGTGGCGTTGCTGGCGTCCTCGTCCAGCAGGCTGCGCGGCACGCCGGCCACGCCCGCATCCTGCAGGCGCTGGGCCAGGGTCTGCAGCTGCACGGCACGGCCAGCGCCCTTGCGCGGCGTGTCGTTGAACAGCACCACTTCCACCGCCGCCACCGCGTCGGCGTAGTTGGCCAGCGCGCGCTCGGCACTGGCCGCATCGAGTGCAACCGTGCGCGCCTCGACCAGGTCCGGCAGGGTTTCGGCCAGCTGCGCCCACGGTGCACGCACCGGCTCCAGCAGGCGGCCCAGCGGATGGCGCGAGCGCTGTCCGGCCCAGCTGCGCAGCTCCTCGCCCCACCACGCCAGCTTGGCGTCGGCCGGCATCGGATCGCCGCTGGTGTTGAGCATGTCGTCGAATTCCTGCAGCAGCGCGAACCACGCCACCGCGAGCTCGCGTTGCGATTCGGCCACGAACGGGGCGGCCACCGACCATTCCGGCCAACGGCTGCGCCACTTGTCGAGGAAACTGTCCAGCGCGGTACTGCTCACTACGTCATTCCTTACGGCTGGGCCGGGGCTGCCGGCCGGGTCGGCCAGAGACTGGCCAGTTGCAGAAGTTCGGCGTTTTCCACCAGTACGTCGGCCTGCCAGGCCAGCGGATCGTCGCTGTGCAGGCGGTAGCCCCACAGCGCCGCCACCGACGGCATGGCCGCCGCGCGTGCGGCGATGATGTCGCGCTCGTCGTCGCCCACGTACACGCAGTCTTCGGCGGCAACGCCAATCGCCTGCGCGGCGTGCAGCAGCGGCAGCGGATGCGGCTTGCGCTCGGCCAGGCTGTCACCACCCACCAGCACCGCACAGCGCTGCTGCCAGCCCTGCTGCGGCAGGATCAGGCGCGCCAGGTATTCCGGCTTGTTGGTGACGATGCCCCACACGGTGCCTGCGGCATCCAGCGCGGCGAGCATGCCGGCCACGCCGTCGAACAGCACCGCGTGCTGGCCGATCAGCGCTTCATAGCGCTGCAGGAACTCGGGAATCAGCGCATCGCGGTCGGCCGCGTCCAGATCCGGGAAGGCGGCGGTCAACATCGCACGCGAGCCCTTGGACACCACCGGGCGCAGCAGCGCAGGATCGATCGGCGCACGGCCGCGCCCGGCCAGCATCGCATCGCAGGTGGCGACGAAATCCGGCGCACTGTCCAGCAGGGTGCCGTCCAGGTCGAACAGCACCGCCCGCGGGAAGCCGGCCGTGGTCATGCAGGCCTGACCGCGTAGGCCAGGTAGTTGATGTCGGTGCGGCTGCTCAGGCGGGCGTGGTTGCGCCACGGCTCGTAGGCCATGCCGCTGACGTCCACCAGCTGCACGTCGGCCTCGCGCAGCCAGCGCGCCAGCTCGGCCGGCTTGATGAATTCCTGGTAGTGGTGGGTGCCCTTGGGCAGCAGCCGTGCCACGTACTCGGCGCCGACGATCGCCACCGCGAAGGCGGCCGCGGTGCGGTTGATGGTCGACAGGAACAGGTGGCCACCGGGCTTCAGCAGGCGCTTGCAGGCCTCGATGATCGCGCCCGGGTCGGGCACGTGCTCGAGCATTTCCATGCAGGTGACCACGTCGAAGCTGCCCGGCTGTTCGGCCGCCAGATCCTCGGCGGCCTGCACCCGGTAGTCGACCTTGGCGCCGCTTTCCAGCGCATGCAGGCGCGCGACCTTGACCAGTTCAGGGGCGAGGTCAATCGCGGTGACATCGGCACCGGCCTGGGCCAGCGCTTCGCTCAGCAGGCCGCCACCGCAGCCGATGTCGAGCACGCGCGCACCGCGCAGCGTCACGCGGTCGGCCACGTACTGCAGGCGCACCGGGTTCAGGGCGTGCAGCGGCTTCTGCGGGCCGTCGGCATCCCACCAGCGGTTGGCCAGTGCGGCGAACTTGTCCAGCTCGGCCTGATCGAAATTGGAGGAAGCGTGGGGGGCAGTCATGGGGAAGTCCTTGCAGCGCCTGGAATCAGGCGCGGATATGACGGATGCGCTCGCGCCACTGGCGCGCGTTGGCGATGATGCCCGGCAGGTCCATGCCGACCAGCTCGCGCTGCACCAGCTTCGGCTTGCCGGCAATCCAGACGTCGCTGACCTGCTGGCGGCCGGTGGCGTACACCAGCTGCGACAGCACGTTGTGCAGCGGCTGGGTTTCCAGCGCGGACAGGTCGACGCAGACCAGGTCGGCCTGCTTGCCGACCTCGATCGAACCGATGCGCTCGCCAAAGCCCAGCGCGCGGGCGCCGCCCAGGGTCGAGGCACGCAGCGTGGTGGCCGCGTCCAGCGCGGTCGCATCGTCGGCCACGGCCTTGGCCAGGATCGCCGCGGTGCGGTTCTCGCTGAACATGTCCAGGTCGTTGTTGCTGGCGCAGCCATCGGTACCGATGGCCAGGTTGACGCCGGCGCGCTGCAGGGCGCACGCCGGGCAGAAACCGGAGGCCAGCTTCAGGTTCGATTCCGGGCAATGCACCACGCTGACGCCACGCTCGGCGCACAGGTGGATTTCCGCATCGGTCAGCTGGGTCATGTGCACCGCGATCAGGCGGTCGTTGACCAGGCCGAGGCGATCCAGCCGCGCCAACGGGCGCTGGCCGTGCAGCTTGATCGAATCGTTGATTTCCTGCGCGGTCTCGTGGGTGTGCAGGTGCACCTGCATGTCGAGCTGGTCGGAGAGCATCCGCACGCGCTCGAAATTGGCATCGTTGACCGTGTACGGCGCATGCGGCGCGAACGCGATGCCGATCAGCGGATCGGTGCGCCACTGGTCATGCAGTTCACCGGCCTTGGCGAAGTACTCGTCGTCGGTCTTGGCCCAGGCGGTGGGGAAATCGATGATGACCGCGCCGACCAGCGCGCGGAAACCGTGCTTCTTGTAGACCGCAGCCTGCACGTCGCCGAAGAAGTAGTTCTCGTTGGCGCAGGTGGTACCGCCGCGCAGCATCTCGGCGATGGCCAGGGTGGTGCCGTCGGCCACGAATTCCGGGCCGATCACCGCCGCTTCCACCGGCCAGATGTGCTGCTGCAGCCAGGTCATCAGCGGCAGGTCGTCGGCGACGCCGCGCAGCAGGGTCATCGGGTTGTGCGTGTGCGCGTTGACCAGGCCGGGCATCAGCGCCGCGTCGGGGCGGCTGACCACTTGGGTCGCGCGGAAGCGCGCGCGGGCCTCGGCACGCGGCAGGATGGCGACGATTTCGCTGCCACGCACGGCGACGGCATGGTCTTCCAGCACCACCGCATGCGGCTCGATCGGAACGACATAACCGGCTTCGATGAGCAGGTCGCAGGCTTCAGGGAGGTGCGGGCTATCGCTCATGCGGGCTCACTTGGCTGTGGGGGCGGCGAGATACTTCTGGGGGACGCGGCCCTGAGTCAGGGGCTGCCGCGAGGCGGCGGGGTCTGGAGACTCGTGAAGCGGGGCCCATGATCTGCCGAAGCAGATCATGGGAGCGCCAGCGCGAATGCGATGGCGCGTACCCGAGCGTGGGCTCGGCTCTTCCAGGTAATCCGGCTGCGCCGGATTACTTGACGCGCGCGGAGTATTCGCCCGAGCGGGTGTCGACCCTGACGATTTCATCCTGGTTGACGAACAGCGGCACGCGGACCACGGCGCCGGTTTCCAGGGTAGCCGGCTTGCCGCCGCCGCCCGAGGTGTCGCCACGGACGCCCGGATCGGTCTCGGTGATCTTCAGCTCGACGAAGTTCGGCGGCTGCACGAAGATCGGCGAACCGTTGAACAGGGTGACGATGCAGGACTCTTCGCCCTTCAGCCACTTCTCGGCGCCGCCCATGCCGGCCTTGTCGGCCTGGACCTGCTCGAAGGTTTCCGGGTCCATGAAGTGCCAGTACTCGCCGTCGCTGTACATGTAATCCATGTTGGTATCGACAACGTCGGCCACTTCCACGTCATCGGTGGCCTTCATGGTCATTTCCACGGTGCGGCCCGAGCGGATGAAGCGATAGCGCACGCGGGTGAAAGCCTGGCCCTTGCCCGGCTTGATGAACTCGGTCTCGGAGATGACGGCCGGTTCATTGTTGACCAGGATCTTCATCCCGTTCTTGACATCGTTCATGCCCGCAGTGGCCATGCTCAAGCTCCTCAAATGGCGAAACCGCCGCGCGTGCGGCGAGCCGGTAGAATGGAAAACCCACCGGACCCCCGGTGGGCAACTGTTTATGCCCCCATGATAACCGCAGGCCCCCTCTCCATGCAGCCTTCCGCCTTCCCCCGGCCCCAGTCGCCAGGCGCGCCCGCGCGCTGGCAGCAGCTCTGGCGCCAGGCACTGCGCGACCCGCACGCCCTGCTGGCGCGGCTGCAACTGGACCCGGCGGCACTGGGCGTCTCGGAGGCGGCCATGGCCCAGTTCGCCCTGCGCGTGCCGGAAGGCTTCGTGGCCCGCATGCGCCCCGGCGATGCGGCCGACCCGCTGCTGCGCCAGGTGCTGCCGATCGACGAGGAGATGCGCCCGGCGCCCGGGTTCAGCTTCGACGCGGTCGGCGATGGTGCCGCCAAGAAGGCCACAGGGGTCATCCAGAAGTACCGCGGCCGGGCCCTGCTGGTGGCCACCGGCAGCTGCGCGATCAACTGCCGCTACTGCTTCCGCCGCCACTTCGACTACGGCGCGGAGAATGCCGCCAAGGGTGGCTGGCAGGAGGCCGTGGCGGCCATCGCGGCCGACCCGGACATCGACGAGGTGATCCTGTCCGGCGGCGATCCGCTGTCGCTGGCCACGCACAAGCTGGTCGAGCTGACCGACGCCCTGCGCCAGATTCCGCACATCCGCCGCCTGCGCATCCACACCCGTCTGCCGATCGTGCTGCCCGAGCGCGTGGACGAAGAACTGCTGGCCTGGCTGGACAGCCTGCCGTGGCCGCTGGCCATCGTGGTGCACGCCAATCATGCCAATGAATTCGATGCCAGCGTGGATGCCGCGATGGCACGCCTGCGCGGCCTCGGCGCGCAGCTGCTGAACCAGGCCGTGCTGCTGCGCGGGGTCAACGACAGCGTGCAGGCACTGCAGGACCTGAGCGAGCGCAGCTTCGCCGCCGGCGTGCTGCCCTACTACCTGCACCAGCTGGACAAGGTCGAGGGCGTGGCCCACTTCGAAGTGGACGACACCCGGGCCAAGGCCCTGATCGCCGGCCTGACCGCCCGCCTGTCCGGCTACCTGATTCCCAAGCTGGTGCGCGAACTGCCCGGCGACCCCAGCAAGCGCCCGGTGTAATCGCACCACCGGGGTCAGATCCCTTTTTCGCAGAAAACGGGATCTGACCCCGGAACAGCCGTTACAGCCCGGAGTCGATCATCCGCACCACTTCGGTGGCAGTTACCGGGTGGCTCAACCAGTAGCCCTGGCCCAGGTCGCAGCCGCGCTGGGCCAGTAGTTCGTACTGCGCTTCCTGCTCGATGCCCTCGGCCACCACGGTAATGCCCAGCGCATGGGCCATGGCGATGATCGCCGTGGTCAGCGCCAGGTCGTCCGGGTCGCGCTGCATGTCGGCCACGAAGCTCTTGTCGATCTTGACGCCGTCCACCGGTACCTGGCGCAGGTGGCTCAGGCCGGAGAAGCCGGTGCCGAAGTCGTCCAGCCAGACCTTCACGCCGGTGCGGTGCAGCTTGTCCAGCAGCTGCGCGGCCAGCATCTCGTCGCCGATCACCGCGGTTTCGGTCAACTCCAGGTGCAGGCGCGAGGACGGCAACCCGGATTCGTGCAGGCACTGCGCCACCAGCGCCGGCAGTTCGCCGCCACGCAGCTGGCGCGGTGACACGTTCACCGACACGAACAGCTCGTCGCCGACCGCGCCACGCGGCCACTGCGAGGCTTCCATGCAGGCCGCACGCAGCACCTTCGGGCCGATCACCTCGATCAGGCCGCTCTGCTCGGCTACTTCGATGAACACCGACGGCGGAATCGTGCCCAGGGTCGGGTGCTGCCAGCGCAGCAGCACTTCCACGCCCACCAGGCGGCGGTCGCGCATGCGGAAGATCGGCTGGTAGGCCAGGCGCAGCTCGCCGCGCTCCCAGGCGCCGCGCAGCTCCTGTTCCATGTGCACGCGGCGCTCGACCGCGTGGTCCATCGCCCGGCTGTAGTGGCGGTAGCAGTTCTTGCCGGCCATCTTCGCCTGGTACATGGCGATGTCGCCGTTCTTCAGCAGCGTGGTGGCGTCGGCCGCGTCGTCCGGGTACAGCGTCACGCCGATCGAGGTGCCCAGGAACAGCTCCCTGCCCTGCACCACCAGCGGCTTGCCCAGCTCGCGCACCAGCACTTCGGCCAGCAGGCGGGCGTTGGCGGCCACGTCGCCGTCGCCGACCAGAATCACGAATTCATCGCCACCGAACCGCGCCAGCAGCGCATCATCGCCGCCGGCCTCGGCCACGGCCTGGCCGATGCGCTGGGCGAACTGCAGCAGGG
The DNA here is from genome assembly GCF_003105135.1 of Stenotrophomonas sp. SPM. Classification (NCBI taxonomy): domain Bacteria; kingdom Pseudomonadati; phylum Pseudomonadota; class Gammaproteobacteria; order Lysobacterales; family Lysobacteraceae; genus Stenotrophomonas; species Stenotrophomonas sp. SPM. Next base: position 25,665 of record NZ_QETL01000034.1, read on the forward strand.
CTTCGTCACCGGCCTCGTGGCCCAGCGTGTCGTTGACCCGCTTGAAGTCATCGATATCGGCAAACAGCAGGCCCAGCCGGTGCTTGGACGCGCGCGCGGCCATCAGCCGGTGGTCCAGCGCCTCGCGGAACGCCAGGCGGTTGGTCAGCCCGGTCAGTGCATCGGTGTAGGCCATGTGCCGCACTTCGCGGTCATGGCGGGCGATCGCATCACGCATGCGGGCAAAGCCGCGCACCAGCTCGCCGACCTCGTCATCGCGGGTGTTCTCCCGCAGCGGCGCCTGGTAATCACCGGCTTCGATGCGACGCGCGGCGGCGGCCAGGTCACGGATCGGCGTCACCAGGGTGCGCTGCACATAGAGGATGACCGTCACCCCGATCACCACCAGCAGGGCCAGCATCAGCAGCAGCCAGCCGAGGTGGCGGCTGCCGACCTGCTGCAGGCGCTCGCCAAGGGTGGCATTGGCGGCCAGCTCGCGTTCCCTGACCTCGTCCAGCGCCATGCCCACGCGGACGCCGCCGATGCGCTGCTTGCCGACCATGATCGGCATGGTGTTGTCGAGCACGCTGGCTGACTGCTGCACCAGCAGGTCCTGCGCGGCGGTCGCCGCCGTCGCCAACGGGTCGGTCATCGGCTTGCCGAAGCCGGGCACGCCGACCGAGCCGTCATGCACCAGCCGGCCCTTGCTGTCGAACACCAGCACATAGCGCACCACCTGCTGCCGCGAGGTCGAGCGCACCAGCGCGCCCACCTGGCCCAGGTCGTTGTAATAGAGCGGGTTGGCCAGCGAATCGGACAGCTCGCGCGCCAACGCTTCGCCGCGGCTGCGCACGCTGCGGTCGAACAATTCATGGATGACGCCACCGCTGAGGCTCTTCACCTCGCTCTGCATCGTCGCCTGGCGGCCCAGCATCACCGCCAGGATCGCCACCACCACCAGCATCGCCCCGCCCATCGCGAGCAGGAAACGGGCCTGCATTCCCGAGCCGAGCCACTTCATGCCACTTCCATCCGTACGTGTCCCGACTGCACTGCCCACTCCCATCCACTGCACCGCGCACGCGCGGCTGCCGGACGCTGCAGCAGCGCCCGGCCCTTCGTTGTTTCTGTGACCTTGTCGATCCGATACCACGTCCGCAGCGCGCTCGCCACGGCCATGGCCGCGCGGACAGTCCGCCATGGAACCAGGCTCAGCAATCCCCACTGCGTTGCCTTACATGAAGCCGACACAAGCTCATCCCCCAGGGTATCCAGACAGACTACCCGAAAAAATGAGACCGTCGTCAGCCTTCCGTGCCGTTTTCCCGGGCCAGCCGCGCCATGCGCTGGGTATCGGCCAGGATGCCGCGCAGCAGGCGCACTTCCTGTTCGGTCGGCTCGCCACGCAGGAACAGGCGGCGCAGCTTGCGCATCGCCGACTCGGGCGCACGGCCCTTGTGGAAATCGATCTCGTCCAGGGTGTCGCCAAGCTGGGCGAAGAAGCTCTCCATCTGCTCGTGGCTGGCCACCGGCTCGCGGACGTCGGCCGGCTCGGCCTCGGCCGCCGGCTGCGCGCCCAGCAGCTGCATGCGCGTTTCATAGGCCAGCACCTGCACGGCGGCGGCCAGGTTGAGCGAGCTGAACGCCGGGTCGGACGGGATATGCACCGCCGCGTGGCACAGCTGCAGCTCTTCGTTGGTCAGGCCGGTGCGCTCGCGGCCGAACACCAGGGCCACCTCGGCGCCCTCGCCGGCCTTGGCCACCGCGCGGGCGGCCGCGTCGGACGGCAGGTATTCCTCCAGCTGGACCCGGCGCGCGCGCGCGGTGCAGCCCAGCACCAGGGTGCAGTCGGCCACGGCCTCGGCCAGGGTGGCCACCACCGGCGCGTCACACAGCACGTCTTCGGCACCGGCCGAGCGGCGGAAGGCCTCCTCGTCCAGCGGCTTTTCGGGGGCGACCAGGACCATGCGGTGCAGGCCCATGGTCTTCAGGGCGCGGGCGGCGGCCCCCATGTTGCCGGGGTGCTGGGTACCGACCAGGACGAATCGGAGGCGGGTGGCGGCAGGAAACTGGGACATGAACAGGGAAATTGTCGAGCTGGACGAAGACCAATGGTAAACTGTGCGGCCGGCCACTGCGCCGGACCCGCTCTTTTCCCCCGCCAGCCCTACCTCTTCTGCCTTTCCGGGAGCCCACGCCATGCAGAAACCCGCCGTCACCGTCATGGTCAAGGCCGCCCGCCTCGCCGGCAACGTCCTGTTGCGCAACATCAACAAGCTCGAGGCGCTCAACGTAGTGCAGAAGGGCCGGATGGACTACGCCAGCGAAGTCGATGCCGACGCCGAAAAGGTGATCGTCAAGGAACTCAAGCGCGCCTACCCCGAGTACGGCGTGTTCGGCGAAGAAGGCGGCGTGCAGGGTGGCCACCGCAACATGTGGGTCATCGACCCGCTGGACGGCACCAGCAACTACCTGCGCGGCGTGCCGCACTACTGCGTGTCGATCGCCCTGGTGGAAAACGGCGAGCCGACCGATGCGGTCATCTTCGATCCGCTGCGCAATGAACTGTTCACCGCCAGCCGTGGCGCCGGTGCCGTGCTCAACGACCGCCGCATCCGCGTGGCCGACCGCAAGGACCTGGGCGGCACCATGATCCACACCGGTTTCGCCCCGCGCGAGCGTGCCCGCGCCAGCGCCCAGCTGAAGGCGGTCGACGCCCTGCTGGTGCAGGCCGAGGACATCCGCCGCAGTGGTTCGGCCGCGCTGGACCTGGCCTACGTGGCCTGTGGCCGCGCCGATGCCTACTTCGAAGCAGGCGTGAAGGCCTGGGACATCGCGGCCGGCGTGCTGCTGGTCCGCGAAGCCGGCGGCAAGGTCTGCGACTTCAAGGGCGCGACCCTGGCCCGCATGGACAACCGTGGCCCGGACACCCAGCAGGTCGTGGCCGGCAACCTGAAGGTGGCCGAGTCGCTGCAGAAGGTGCTGGTGAACACCGGCTACGCCGCCGAGTTCGACGCCAAGTTCTAAGCGTCCGCGCAATACGGCTCACTGAAACGGCACCTGCGAGGGTGCCGTTTCTGTTTGTGCCGCGCGCCGGGCATGGCCCGCCTTTTGTAGAGTCGAGCCATGCTCGACTAGCGCGCGCAGCGCGAAAGACAGCCGAGCGTGGGCTCGGCTCTACAGACCCCAGCACATGACCGTGAATGGGCCGCTGTAGAGTCGAGCCATGCTCGACTTACGCGCGCAGCGCGAAAGGCAGCCGAGCGTGGGCTCGGCTCTACAGACCAACGTGACAACCGCCGCCGCGCTGGAGAAACAAAACGCCCGGCACATGGCCGGGCGTTGGTGTCTCCGGGTTGAAACCCGTCGCTTACGCGGCGGTCGAAGCGCGCAGCGCGGCAATGCGCTCTTCCAGCGGCGGGTGACTCATGAACAGCTTCTTCGCCGTCGAACCGGCAATGCCGAAGGCCGCGATCTGGGTCGGCAGCGTGCTCTGGCCGTGGTTGAGCTGCAGGCGCTCCAGCGCGGCGATCATCTTCTGGCGACCGGCCAGCGAGGCACCACCGGCGTCGGCACGGAACTCGCGGTGACGCGAGAACCACATCGAGATCATCGTCGCGAACAGGCCGAACACCATCTCCAGTACGAACACGATGATGAAGTAGGCAAAGCCACGGCCGCCGCCTTCGCGGTTGCCCGACAGCGCGCTGTCGATGATGCCGCCGACCACGCGGGCCAGCACGATCACGAAGGTGTTCAGCACGCCCTGCAGCAGCGCCATGGTGATCATGTCACCGTTGGCGACGTGGGCGATTTCGTGGCCCAGCACTGCTTCGGCCTCGTCCTCGCTCATGTTGTGCAGCAGGCCGGTGGACACCGCCACCAGCGCGTTGTTGCGGTTGGCACCGGTGGCGAAGGCGTTGATCTCCGGGCCGTCATACACGGCCACTTCCGGCATGCCGATGCCGGCCGCCTTGGCTTGGCGCTCGACGGTGGCCAGCAGCCAGCGCTCGGTCGGGTTGCGCGGTTCGGTGATGACCACCGCACCGGTGGAACGCTTGGCCATCCACTTGGACAGCAGCAGCGAGATGAAGGAACCACCAAAGCCGAAGATGCCAGCCATGACCAGCAGGCCGCTCATCGAACGGGAGTCCACGCCCAGGATGGACATCACGATGCCGGCGAGAATCAGCACCGCAAGGTTGGTGGCCAGGAAAAGGGCTACGCGGGTAAACATGGGGAATTCCGGCTCGGAAGGGGTCGATATCTGCCAATTTGCGGTGCAGTCAGCTTGAATTCAAGCGCCAACCTGACCGACGATTCAGCCAGCATGACTTCGCCTATTCCCTGCGGCCGCTTCGCGCCCTCGCCCACCGGCCTGCTGCACGCCGGTTCCCTGCTCGCCGCCTTCGGCAGCTGGCTGCTTGCGCGCCATCACGGCGGCCTGTGGCGGCTGCGCATCGAGGATGTCGACCCACCGCGCACGGTCGCCGGCGCGGCGCAGTCACAATTGCAGGCCCTGGCCGCATTCGGCCTGGACCACGACGGCGAGGTGCTCTGGCAGAGCGCGCGCGGCGACGCCTACCAGGCCGCGCTGGACTCACTGCTGGCCAGCGACCGGGCCTTCGTCTGCCACTGCAGCCGCAGCGAAGTGGCCGCCAGCGGCGGCCTCCACCATCGCTGCGTGGCGCGACAGCCGCGACCGGACCCTGCCGTCCGCTTTCGTGTGCCGCCGGGCAGCGTGGTCCGGTTCGAAGATGGACTGCGCGGCCTGCAGACCCAGAACGTGCATGCCGAGGTCGGTGATTTCGTGCTGCGCCGCGCGGATGGTTGCTGGGCCTACCAGCTGGCCGTGGTGGTGGACGATGCGGCGCAGGGCGTGACCGAAGTGGTCCGCGGCGCCGACCTGCTCGATTCCACCGCGCGGCAGATCCTGCTGCAGCAGGCGCTGGGGCTGCCGGTTCCGCGCTACTGGCACCTGCCATTGCTGCTGGATGCGCCGGGCCACAAGCTGTCCAAGTCCCTCGCCGCCCTGCCGGTGGACAGCAGCCGGCCGGTGCCGGTGCTGCGCCAGCTGTGGCAGTTGCTGGGCCAGGCACCCACCGCGCTGGGCGGCACCGACGCATTGCCCGCATTGCTGGCCGCCGCACGCCAGGCCTTCGACCCGACGCGGCTGCCGCGTTCCGACATCCTGATCGGAGCGGACCTGCCGCCAGCGGGCGCACTTTCCGCGCCGATGTTGCAGAATCCCCTTTCCCCCACCTGAAACCCGGACAGCATTCCATGACTTCTCGCGTCGCACTGGTCACCGGCGGAACCGGCGGCATCGGTACCGCCATCTGCCAACGCCTGGCCGACCAGGGCCACCGGGTCGCCACCAACTACCGCGACGAGGCCAAGGCCCGCGCCTGGCAGCAGGCCATGACCGAACGCGGCTACCACGTGTCGATCTTCCCCGGCGATGTGTCCGACCCGGAAAGCGCCGAAGCGCTGATCCGCGCGGTGGAAGCCGAGCTGGGCCCGGTCGAGATCCTGGTCAACAACGCCGGCATTACCCGCGACACCACCTTCCACCGCATGCGTGCGGACCAGTGGCACGACGTGATCAACACCAACCTCAATTCGGTGTTCAACGTCACCCGCCCGGTCATCGAAGGCATGCGCCGCCGCGGCTGGGGCCGGGTCATCCAGATCAGCTCGATCAACGGCCTGAAGGGCCAGTACGGCCAGGCCAACTACGCCGCCGCCAAGGCCGGCATGCACGGCTTCACCATTTCGCTGGCCCGCGAGAACGCCGGCTTCGGCATCACCGTCAACACCATCTCGCCGGGCTACGTCGCCACCGACATGGTGATGGCGGTGCCGGAGGAAGTGCGCGCCAAGATCATCGCCGACATCCCCACCGGGCGCCTGGGCAAGCCGGAGGAGATCGCCTACGGCGTGTCCTTCCTGGTCGCCGACGAGGCCGCCTGGATCACCGGCAGCAACCTGGACATCAACGGCGGCCACCACATGGGCTGGTAAGGCCGCAGGCAGCGGCAGCGGGCACGCAAAGCTCCCTGCCGTTGGTCATGCTGCGCAGCACGCAAACCCTTGCTGCGCAACATGATCGGGCGTGAAACCCAAGCCCGGCGGGGCCTCCAGCGGTTGCCAAGGCTTGTGCACTGCGCCATGCTGCACATCTACAGTGACGAGTGACCGCTTCATGGCTGCGACCCGCATCATCAAGAAGTATCCGAACCGCCGTCTCTACGACACCGAAATTTCCAGCTACATCACCATAGAGGATGTGCGCCAGCTGATCCTGGACGGTGAAGACTTCGAGGTCCGCGACGCCAAGAGCGGCGACGACCTGACCCGTTCGGTCCTGCTGCAGATCATCGCCGACCAGGAGCAGGACGGCGAACCGATGCTGTCCACCCAGCTGCTGAGCCAGCTGATCCGCTTCTACGGCGATTCGCTGCAGGGCTTCATGGGCAACTACCTGGAGCGCAGCATGCAGGTCTTCCTGGACCAGCAGCAGCAGTTCCGCCAGCAGATGGGCAACCTGCTGGGCCAGACCCCGTGGGCGATGATGAACCAGCTGACCGAGCGCAACCTCGAGCTGTGGCAGGAATTCCAGCGCAACATGGGCACCGGCTTTGGCGGCCCGCGCCCCGGCGGTACGGGCACCGGCACCGGCAACAAGCCGAGCGAGCCGGGCACCAGCAGCGGCACGGGTGGCAAGACCCGGCGCTGAGGCGACTGCACCGCCTGACACGAAAACGGCGCGCCCTCTGGCGCGCCGTTTCTGTTCTGGATGCCTAAGACCAGTGGCTTCGACCGGGTAGCGTCAGCGCTTCAACTTGCAGCCCGTGCAGACGCGCTCGACCTTGTAGCCCTTGGCCTTCAGCTTCTCCACCACGCCATCGCTGCCCAGCAGGTGCAGGCCACCCACCACCACCAGGGTGCCGCCCTGCCCGTCCTGCAGATACGGCAGCAGCTTGGGCACCCACGCATCGTTGCGCGCGGTGTTGATGCGCTGGTAGAGCTGCGGATACTGCTGGCGCATCTCCACGGCCATCTTGTTCCACAGCACGCGGTCATCGCCACGGCGCCAGGCCTCGTGCAGCATCAGCGACTGCTCGTCGCCCTTGTCGGCCTGGTCCAGCGCCTCGGCCATCATCTGCCGCTGCTCCTGCAGGCTCATGCCGTCCAGCAGGTTGATCTGGCTCTGCATGTCCTCCAGCCCGCCGGTCTGCTTGCCCGCTTTCTTCGCCTGCGCCATGAAATGACGGTCCAGGCCGAGGTTCGCATCCAGGCCCATCTTCTGCATCTGCCCGATGGTGATGTTGAGCGCGACGAACCAGCTCTTCATGCCCTGCAGCTGCCCCAGCGGCAGCTTGTTCTGGGTGGCGTAGGCCTGCAGCTTCTGCCAGGTGGCGTCATCCAGGTCGCGCTTCAGTTCACTGCCATCGCGGCGGATCGCGGTCTGCACCATCTGGGTGGCCGCCTGGGTCGATTCCATTTCCTCCGGCGACACTTCGAACAGCACCCGCTTGGACGCGGTGAAGGCCTGCTCGACATCGGCCGACAACGGGTAATCGGTGGGCTTCAGCAGGTGGAACGAACCCAGCAGGTAGACACGCGCATCGCCCGGGCCGGTCACCTTCCACAGCAGCGGCACCGGCGGCTTGGCGGCCGGCGCTTCAGCCGGCGCGCCATGCGCAGAGGCCAGGGGGGCGACCGCGCAGGCCATCAGCAGCACGGCGCCGCGCAACAATGATCTGATCGACATGATCAGCCTTCTCCTTCAGGCAGGTGGTACGCCTTCTCGCCGGCGTCCACGCGCAGGTCCAACCGGTTTTCCGGGGGCGCCAGCGGGCAGGTCGCATACGGGGTGAAGGCACAGGGTGGGTTGTAGGCATGGTTGAAATCGATGCGCACGCTGCCATCGGCGGCCGGTGCATCGATGTCCAAGTAGCGACCGGCCGGATAGCTGCCGTGGCCGCTGGTGCGGTCGGCGAAGACCAGGAACAGGGGCTCGCCGGGCGCACCGATCGCTTCCATGCGCCAGCTGCGGCCGTCGCGCTCGAACTCCACCGCGCCGGCATTCGGCATTTCGGTGGTCAGGCCGGTGATGTCCACGATCGGCAGGGTCTTGCCGGCGGGATGGGCGATGAAATGCGCCTGCACCTGCCAGTCGGGACCGCCGGGCCAGTACTGGATGCCGGCGAAATCGCGGCGCGCATCCGCGTCGGCATGCTTGACCCGCAGCGCATCGCGCGGGCCGCGGCGGATGATGCTCAGCTGGCCCTTGCCGCCATCGAAGGTGAGGACCGTGGGCGCCGGATCCTTGTCGGTGTTCATGCGCACGCGGCCACGCACCGGCTGCCCGTCCAGGCTGACGTCCACCCCGGCTTCGGGGCTGAACCACCACTGGTCGCCCTCGCGCCGCAGCAGGCCCAGCTTGTCCGGGCCCACCGCCAGGCGGATGCCGCTGCTGGCGCCGCTGCCGATGAAGTGCGACTTGTACTGCAGCCAGTGCAGGCCGACCAGCGCGGTCCAGCCATCGGGCCGGGTCAGGTCTTCATAGCGCTGCACGCGCCACTGCTGCTGCCCCGCCGCGAACGCCGGATCTTCCTTCACCACCGGCACCGGCGCCGGTGCCGGGCTGCAGGCGGCCAGCAACACAGCGACCAGCAGGCCGCCCACTCCCCGATGACGCATGGATGCTCCCCTCAACGTTGCGGGCCTCAGCGGCCGCGCAGGAACCAGCGGTCGATTTCCGCCAGCGAAAAACGTGCCCAGGTCGGCCGCCCGTGGTTGCACTGGCCGGAGCGCTCGGTGATTTCCATGTCACGCAGCAGCGCGTTCATTTCCGGCACGGTCAGGCGCCGGTTGGCGCGCACCGCGCCGTGGCAGGCCATGGTCGACAGCAGCTCGTCGCGCGCACTGGCGATGCGCCGGCTATGGCCATGCTCGCGCAGGTCGGTCAGCACGTCGCGCAGCAGGCCTTCCGGCTCGGCGTTGGCCAGCAGCGCGGGAATGCTGCGCACATGCAGCGCGCCCGGGCCGGCGCGGGTGACTTCGAAACCGAGCGCCGCCAGCGTTTCCGCTTCCGTCTCGGCGGTGTCGGCCTCGCGCTCGCCCACCGCCAGGGTGATCGGCACCAGCAACGGCTGCGACTGCAGGCCGATGCCATCGTGGGCGTTCTTCAGGCGTTCGTAACCGATGCGCTCGTGGGCGGCGTGCATGTCCACCACGATCAGGCCTTCGGCGTTCTCGGCCAGGATGTAGATGCCGTGCAGCTGGGCGATGGCGTAGCCCAGCGGCGGCACGCCGGCATCGGCACTGGTCACCGGCAGGCCGTTCTCGCTCGGCATCGGCGGCAGCGCACCACTGCGTTCGCCTGCACCGGGTGCGGCATACAGCGCGGCATAGGCTGCGGGCGCATCGGCCACCTGCAGGCCCAGCGGCTGCTGCGGGCGCCAGCCGGAGAAGCCACCACCGCCACCGCCCGAACCGGGCGCGGCACCGCGCACCAGGCCGAAGCCCGACGCACCGGCACTGGACGGCATCGGTGCACCGCCCATGTCTGCAGCATGGACCGCACCAGCACCGATCTCCTGCGCGGACACACCGGCGCGGGTATCGGCCAGCGCGTCCTTCAAGGTGCGGTAGACGAAGTCGTGGACCAGGCGCGAATCGCGGAAGCGCACTTCGTGCTTGGCCGGGTGCACGTTGACGTCGACCCGGGTCGGGTCCAGCTCCAGGAACAGCACGTAGGCCGGCTGGCGGCCGTGGTACAGCACATCGCCGTAGGCCATCTTCACCGCGTGGGCGACACTGCGGTCGCGCACCGAGCGGCCGTTGACGTACAGGTACTGCTGGTCGGCGCTGGCCCGTGAATAATGCGGCTGCGCGATCCAGCCATGCAGGCGCAGGCCGGCACCGGTGTGGTCCACGCGCACGGCCTGGTTGGCGAAGTCCTCGCCGAGAGTCTCGGCCAGGCGCACATCGGAATACAGGTCACCGGGCTTGTAGCGGCGCGAGGCCTTGCCGTTGTGCGACACGCGCAGTTCGACATCCGGGCGGGCCAGCGCCAGCGAGCGCAGCCATTCTTCGATGTGGCCCATTTCCGTCCGCTCGGCGCGCAGGAACTTGCGGCGCGCCGGCACGTTGTAGAACAGCTCACGCACCTCTACGGTGGTGCCGGGCGCATGCGCGCGCGGGGTCACTTCGCCGATCTTGCCGCCTTCGATCTGCAGCGCCGAGCCGTGCTCGTCATGCGCGCGGCGCGAGGCCAGGGTGAAACGGCTGACCGAGGCGATGGACGGCAGCGCTTCGCCGCGGAAACCGAGGGTCGCCACCGATTCGAGGTCGTCGAGATCGGCGATCTTGCTGGTGGCATGCCGCGAGACCGCCAGCGGCAGCTGCTCGGGCGCGATGCCACTGCCGTTGTCGCGGATGCGGATGAGCCGCACACCGCCTTCTTCCAGGTCGATGTCGACACGGCTGGCGCCGGCATCGATGGCGTTCTCGACCAGTTCCTTGACCACCGACGCAGGACGTTCGACCACTTCGCCGGCGGCGATCTGGTTGATCAGGATTTCCGGCAACGGCCGGATCGGGCGCGGATGGGGGGCAGACGTCATGCACGGATGATAACGGAGCCGCCGGTTGTAGAGTCGAGCCATGCTCGACTGGCAGGGTGCCGGTAATGCCCGGTCGAGCGCGGCTCGACTCTACAGAAAGCAGAAACCCGCCATCGGCGGGTTACTTGCTGCCGCCGGCCATGGTGGCGGCGGCGTCGATCTCGGCCTGGGCGCGGGCTGCGTACAGCGTGCCCGGCGGTGGCTGCCGGCTGAAGAAGGTATGCACGCCATCGAGCACGGCACCAGCGACCTTGCGCTGGTAGGCCGGGTCGGTCAGGCGGCGTTCTTCGTCCGGGTTGGAGATAAAGGCGGTTTCCACCAGCATCGCCGGCATGTCCGAGGTTCGCAGCACCGCGAAGTTGGCGCGCTCGAGGTTCGGCTTGTGATTGTTGCCGATCCGCTTCAGGCCGCCCAGCACGTGGCCGGCCGCGTCTTCGGACGCCTTCATGTAACCGCTCTGGGCCAGGTCCAGCAGCACGTTGGCCAGGGTGCCTTCGGTCTGCTGCAGGCGCACGCCACCGACCAGATCGGCCGCGTTTTCCTTGTCGGCCAGCCAGCGCGCGCGCTGCGAGGAGGCGCCCTTGGTGGACAGCACATACACCGACGAACCGGTGGCCGAACGGTTTTCGGCGGCATCGGCGTGGATCGAGATGAAGATGTCGGCCTTGTTCGCGCGCGCCTTCTGCGCACGCATCGGCAGCGGGATGAACACGTCGCTGTCGCGGGTCAGGTAGGCCTTCAGGCCCGGCGTCGCGTTGACCTGGCGGGCCAGTTCGCGCGCCACGGCCAGGGTGACGTCCTTCTCGCGCTTGCCGGTCGGGCCGATGGCGCCCGGATCCTGGCCGCCATGGCCCGGATCGATGGCTACCACCAGGTGGCGCATGCCCGGCTGCATGCGGATACGCGAGGCATCGCTGGGCATGGCCGGTCGCGGCGCTTCGGCGGGTGCCGCGACAGGCGTGGGTGCAGGCGCCGGTGCGGCGGCCACCACGGCACGGGTCGGCTGGCCGGCAAGAATCGCGGCCGGCGAGGACGGCGGCGGCGTGCTGCTGGCACTGATGCCGGCAGCGGCCACCTGGGCCGGGGTGGTGGTCGG